>JALFCW010000022.1 GCA_022771625.1 Prevotella sp. | reverse complement strand
GGCTGTCCATGGCTTGAATGGTCGCATCGTCTCTGGTGATGAAGCCAATTCATTCTACCATGATGCTCACAATCTGGCTGGCAAGTGTGACTATGTAATGGCTAATCCTCCTTTCAATGTAGATAAAGTAAAGTCCGAATCCGCATCAGCAGCAGGTCGTTTGCCTTTTGGCTTGCCGGGTGTGAATGCCAAGACAAAGGAGATTGGCAATGCAAACTACCTTTGGATTTCTTACTTCTATGCCTATCTCAATGACCATGGTCGTGCAGGCTTCGTAATGGCATCGTCGGCAACAGATAGTGCAAACAAGGATCGTGACATCCGAGAGAAACTTGTACTGACTGGCGATGTTGATGTGATGGTCAGTGTGGGCAATAACTTCTTCTACACCCTTTCGCTGCCATGCTCGCTGTGGTTCTTCGATAAGGCGAAGCGTCTAGAGAACAAGAATCGTGTGCTCTTCATCGATGCCCGCAACTATTATACAGTTGTTGACCGTACTCTCAATGAGTGGTCTGAGTGGCAGTTGAAAAACTTGCAAGCTATTGTCCATCTGTATCGTGGAGAACAAGACAAGTATAAGTCGCTTATCAAAGAGTATTGGAATGCTCTTAGCGAACATGCAGAAAGACATGATAATACTGCATGGCAAGATCGTGAAATGACTTTCGAGAAGGCTCTTGGTATTCTTGATTCTGAAGAGGCATCATACAAAAAGTACATCAAAGAACAGCAAGATACTCTCAAAAAAACGAAAGGGAAAAAGGATAAGGATGAATTGAAGGCTATCATTGCAGCCAATGAAGCAGAACTCTCCTATACCCTCGAAACCAAAGATATGGTCAATGAAGCCATCTGGCTGACTTCTAAATTCGGACTTGATGGTGAGTATCAGGATGTATTGGGGCTTTGCAAAATAGCAACAATAGATGAAATCAGCGAAAAGAACTACAGCCTCACTCCTGGTGCATACGTAGGCGTAGCAGAGGTAGAGGACGATGGTGTTGACTTCTACGAACGTATGAACGAGATTCATGCAGAGCTCGCCTCACTCAATGCCGAAGCCAACGTGCTTATGAGTGAGATAATGAAGGAATGGGAAACTCTTAACACGAAGTAAATCATGGCAAAAGAGATAAAACCAATAGTGCCAACCGATATTTCAGTAGTTGGAAATTTGATGACAGACCTCCGCCAAATCATTGACGAAGCACGAATCCATGTGGCATATACAGCCAACTATGAGCTTACCATGATGTACTGGCATATTGGCGAGCGAATCAACCGTGTTGTACTTGGAAATGAGCGAGCTACATACGGAAAGCAAATTGTGCCGCAAGTGGCGACACAATTACAGAATATCTACGGACACAAAGGGAAAGAAAGGAGGAGGAAGTATGAGTAAGTGGAAGGAGGTAAAGTTGGGGGATTACTGCGAGATAACCTCCAGTAAAAGATGTTTAGCTTCTGTCAGAAGCAAAAATGGCATTCCGTTTTTTTGCTCAAAGGAAATCATTTGCCTTGACAAAGGAGAAGACTTCGAACCTACAGACTTCATACCTGAAGAGTTATACAATGACATAAAAGCGAAATACGGAGTTCCCACTAGTGGCGATTTATTACTTACAACAAGAGGAACTAATGGTATTCCATATATTTATAAGTCATCTGATAAATTCTACTTTGCAGATGGTAATCTATCATGGTTTAAGAATTTTGGTAAAGAGCTTTCTCCACAATACCTGTATTATTGGTTTAAGTCGCCTTTAGGAATACACGAAGTAGACGCAATCTCCAAAGGAACTGCACAAAAAGCGGTTCCTATAGATGGATTACGCAGAATAGTATTGCTTACACCTTCACTACACACACAAAACAGAATTGTTGTGATCCTCTCTCGCTACGACTTATTGATAAAGAACTATCAGAAGCAGATAAAGCTATTGGAGGAAGCAGCTCAACGACTCTACAAAGAATGGTTCATCGACCTCCACTTCCCAGAACACGAAAATACAATCATAGTGGATGGTGTGCCGGAGGGGTGGACTCCCTCTCATTTGGGGCAGCTGGCTGAATTCAAGCGTGGAAAGACAATAACCAAGAAAGACGTTATTGACGGTGATATTCCAGTTGTTGCTGGTGGGCTTGAACCTGCATATTTTTGCAATAAATCAAATACGGCTGAACGTGTAATCACCATAAGTGGTTCTGGCGCAAATGCAGGCTTTACAAGGATGTATTTCGAAAAAGTTTGGGCATCAGATTGTTCATTTGTTGATGTATCTGTAACTCCATTTTTGCATTTTGTATATTGTTACCTAAAAGACAATAAGACAATAATAGATAATATGCAGAAGGGAGCAGCACAGCCTCATGTATATGCAAAAGACATCAATTCGTTGGGTTTATGTATTCCCATCGAAAGCATTCTCAAATCTTTTGAGGGAAAGATCTCTAAGTATTTTGATTCAATATCTTCTCTCCAATCTCAACTCCGCCTCCTCACCGAAGCCCGTGACCGTTTGCTTCCCAAACTGATGAGCGGCGAGATAACAGTATAAAGACCAGACGATATGACAGAAAAGAAGCCGAAATATATTGAGGGTGTAGGTTGGCGTTACGAAACGGAGCACAATCAGAAACGCCGGTTCATAGGTCATCGATACAATGACGTGGGAACGTATCTCGTCACCATCGTTGTGAAAGGGCGTAATCCCGTCTTCGGTACTATTGCAGGCAATATCAAGGCACTACCTTCCGACACCAACTACCCTGCCACAGTGCTATCTCCTTTAGGAGAGAGGGTATTAAACGAAGAACTACCCAAGATTCATGCCATATACCCTATGGTGGAGGTATGGTCGCCCGTATGCATCATGCCAGACCATATCCATCTCATCATTCGCATTAACAGCCTCTTGCCGCCCAAGAAA
>JALFCW010000021.1 GCA_022771625.1 Prevotella sp. | reverse complement strand
TAACAAAGCGGCAGCATTGCCTCCTAATACACCTTTGGAGAAATACAGGATGCTTCTGCCTGACAAATGGAAAGAAAACCGCTAAGCTCGCCTCTTAGCGGTTTTTTGATATATGCAATACGTCATCGTGGAGACGCTTACCATTTCCTCATATTTTTTCTGCTGAGTCTTGGTAAGAACGGCAGTGACTTGCTTGTCAATCTTCTCAAATTCAGCGCGCATCTGCTCGCGGGTAGGGCGTTCGCCTGAATTGCGCTTCGACTGGGATTCGGTGTTTTATGTTTATGCCAATTGCGGCTCAGCAAGATTCCACAAGAGTGAAACACCGCGGAACAAAAAGCGAAAACCGACGCCATGGCAAGCACATCGACAAGGAGTTGCAACTTGACGAGGTGGTGGTCGTAGCCGGTGGAGTGAGCAGGGTGAAGAAGTCGGCATTCAACACTATAGCTGTAGATACCAAGGAAATGCAGAATACGACGAAGAACCTTAGTGATGCGCTCTCGAAGGCTCCCGGACTGAAGTTGAGGGAGTCTCAGCTTCCTTGCCGCCTTTATAGGTGCCACGTTGCCCCTAACTGTGGCTATTGGCTATGGTTCAGACGCAAGCGTGCAGCCATTGCTCATCACCATTAGGAGTTTATTATTTGAGTCGGCTCAAATGTGATTTTGAACGGCATGAATTGTCGTCTTGAGCCGGCTCAAATTTCTTAAGCGTCACCCGTCACCTTGAAATTTTCTTTTTTTATGTACACCGTCCCCTTTTATTAATTAATATATAATAAGGTACGCGAGAAATAAAGAGAAGGCAATCTTCTTCAAAGCCCGTCATCAGTAGCAAAAAAGCGTCATCATCCGAAATAGCAGATGACACCCAAAAAATGCTGAAATCAAGGTGACGGGTGACGCTAAGAACATAATAACTTCCACCATAATTGCATATATCAAGCAATCTCATTGCCATTTTCGGTTATATATGTTAAAATATCGACCATTCGATTAATTTCTTAGGCAAAATGATACTGCTTTAGGCTTTTTTTACTACCTTTGCGAGGTATTTCTGAAATTAAAGCAGTAATTACGTATGTTTAAGGCTATAGTTAGGTTTTCTATTCGTAAGAAACTCTTCGTCGCGCTGACGACATTGTTTCTGCTTATCGGTGGTATATGGTCGATGCTTACACTCCCGGTGGATGCTGTTCCTGACATCACCAACAATCAGGTGCAGATAGTAACCGTGTCACCTACGTTGGCTCCGCAGGAAGTGGAGCAGCTGATAACCATGCCAGTGGAAATCGCAATGAGCAATATCATGAATGTCACCGAGATACGTTCGGTGTCGAGATTCGGGTTGTCGCTCGTTACGGTGGTGTTCAAGGAGAGTGTGCCCACGCTTGAGGCACGACAACTTATAAATGAACAGATTCAGGTGGTGGCGGGGGAGATTCCGCCGGAATTGGGCACGCCCGAGATGATGCCTATCACCACCGGACTTGGTGAGATCTATCAGTATGTGCTGAGGGTGGACGAGAAGCATCGCAAGGATTATGATGCCATGGAACTCCGCACTATCCAGGATTGGATTGTCAAGCGACAGTTGTCGGGTATTCCGGGTATTGTCGAAATCAACAGTTTTGGAGGCTATCTCAAGCAGTATGAGGTGGCCATCGACCCCGATGCGCTTGCTGCATTGCAGATTACAATTGGGGATGTATTTGAATCATTGTCAAGGAACAACCAGAATACAGGAGGCAGTTACATCGAGAAGGTGGGCAAGGCCTATTATATACGTTCCGAGGGAATGATCAGCAAGAAGAAGGATATCGAGAAGATTGTGGTGGCCAATCGTGGGGGGATGCCTGTGCATATCAGTGACATCGGTAAGGTGGATTTTGGCGCGCCCAAGCGATTCGGTGCCATGACGATGGATGGCGACGGAGAGTGTGTGGGCGGTATAGCCATGATGCTCAAGGGCGCTAATGCCAATGTGGTGACGAAGGCTCTTGAGGAGCGGGTAGCCAAGGTGCAGAAGATGCTGCCCGAGGGCATAACTATCGAGCCTTATCTCAATCGCTCGGAACTTGTAAACCGAAATATCTCTACCGTCATCTACAATCTTATCGAGGGGGCGATAATCGTATTCCTCGTTCTTATCGTCTTTCTCGGAAATGTGAGGGCGGGGGTCATCGTGGCCTCGGTGATACCATTGGCTATGTTGTTTGGCTTTATTCTTATGAGGGTGTTTGGGGTATCGGCCAATCTTATGAGTCTCGGGGCAATTGACTTCGGTATAGTTGTTGACGGTTCGATTGTTATCCTTGAGGGCATATTGGCACATCTTTATTCTAAACGATTAGCTGGCAGGACTCTCACTGCCGAAGAGATGTGCGACGAGGTGGAGAAGGGAGCCGCAAAG
This sequence comes from Prevotella sp., assembly GCA_022771625.1. Taxonomy (GTDB): domain Bacteria; phylum Bacteroidota; class Bacteroidia; order Bacteroidales; family Bacteroidaceae; genus Prevotella. The sequence continues at coordinate 488 of JALFCW010000021.1, read as the reverse complement.
GTGGTGAAGAGCTCTACATTTGCCGTACTCATCATCCTGATAGTCTTCTTCCCGATATTGACTCTTACGGGTATCGAGGGAAAATATTTCACCCCGATGGCACAGACTCTGGTGTTCTGTATTGTGGGGGCGTTAATCCTATCGCTTACTTATGTGCCAATGATGGCTTCGGTATTCCTAAAGCGCAACATATCCCTTAAACTGACATTTGCCGACAGATTTTTCGCATGGCTCACCAAACAGTATAATCAGGTGTTGTGTTTCTGTATGAAGCGTGTATGGCAAACCATCGGAGTGGCATTTGCACTGCTCTTCGCATCGCTTCTGCTTTTCACGCGTCTCGGTGCTGAGTTTATACCTACTCTCGACGAAGGCGACTTTGCCATGCAGATGACTCTGCCTGCAGGAAGTTCGCTTAGCAAGAGTGTTGAGATCTCGCTAAAGGCGGAGAAGGTGTTGAAGGACAAATTTCCTGAGATTAAGCATGT
>JALFCW010000135.1 GCA_022771625.1 Prevotella sp. | reverse complement strand
GCCCCTGGTGGACTTGTTCAACGAAGCCAGCAAGAATGAAGAAGAGGATAAGAGATTCATCCAACTATCTCTCGATTTTGCAGATTAACTTACAATTTGTAATTATTTGAAATGCTAAATATTTTTAGTGGACAGTAGTGAATAGCTATCATTGTATATCCCATGAATGCACTTATCAATTCCCAGGCAGAAGAATTGTCGAGATACAAGGAAGAATTTGAAAAAAGGGCTGAAAGAGATTGCCCTTTCTCTTTTTGCAAATACACTGGACAAGAGAAAGAGAATGTCCGTCAACAGATTCAGCAAAACCCTCCAAACATTATCTTGACCAATTATATGATGCTGGAACTGTTGATGACTCGCGCCGGCAGTGAGGAGCGATTAAGGAAATGCTTTCTGGAGAATCTTCATTTTCTTGTATTCGACGAGTTGCATACATATCGTGGAATGCAAGGTAGTGACGTATCCTTCTTGATTCGTCGTATCAAAGCTTTGGCTTCGGGTTCTGTTTTATGTTTCGGAACATCTGCAACTATGGTGGCAGATGAAACCATGACATATGCCCAACAGCGAGAGAAAGTAGCTGAAATTGCATCCTGCATATTTGGAAGCAATTATTCAAAGGACCAAGTTATCGACGAGACTCTTGCCTTAAGTTTGAAAGAAGATGAGCCGTCTGATGGGGCTTTGCGTCAATGCATATCACAGCCAATACCAGACACAACCGACCCTGAGATAGCAGAAGCATACCCAACTGCTATATGGATTGAGCAAAATATTGCCTTGGAGTATAGCCGTAAGGAAAAGAAGTATTTTCGTGGCAAGCCCCTGTCCATAGAGGATATGGCTGACAGATTGTCTGCAAAGACAGGTGCAGATAAAGCCATGTGCCAAAGACATATCATAAGTTTGCTTGAATGGTGTAACCGCATCAACCTCAATAACCATGTAAATGTGCTTCCATATAAGATTCATCAGTTCATTCGCCAGACAGGAAATGTATATTTGACACTGGGAGAACAAAATTCACGAATTATGACGGTGGAAGAAAAATTATATTGTGATGAATTGTCACATGGAGAAACCAAGGTGATGTATTATCCTATCGTGTTCAGCCGATTGAGTGGACATGAATTCTATGTTGTCAACATTGATAACGGTCAACTAAAACCAAGGAATTTCGATGGAAGAATAAAAGTTGATGATGATTCAAAAGCATCTGAGGGATATATCATCATTCCACATAAAGGTGAAACCATTGATGACTTCCTGGTGTCGTTGAACTCCGATGAGATTCCAGCCGAGTGGTTCAGCACCAACAGGCAAGGAGTAAAAAAACTGAAGAAGAACTATCAAGAACGGTTGCCAAGACCTGTATATATCACTATTTCTGGCGGCTGCTCTTTCATTGAGCCAATGGAAGGTGTTGACTATATAAAAGCTGTATTTGTTCCTTCCCCTCTTCTGTATGACCCCACTTCACGTGCTGTTTATATCAACAAGCAGTCTGAATTTACCAAGCTCATGAAGATTGGAGGTGAAGGAAGAAGTACAGCCACTACAGTGCTCTCCTATGAGGACATTATCTTGATGAAAAAATCAGGTGTCGAGGAGAAAGACAGGAAGGTGATGACATTTGTTGATGCCCGACAAGATGCCGCACTGCAGGCAGGACATTTCAATGATTTCATACGCATTGGAAAGATACGTTCTGCCATCTGGAATGCAGTGAGCAGTACACAAGACCCCATTGACAGTACGAATGTAGCAAGACTAGTCTATGAAAACCTCCATGTTCCTTTCACTGAATATGTACTTCCCAAGCATCAATCCAAAAAGGGAAGACGTGCCAAGGAGATAGAGGACATCTTTGTCGCTTATCTGTCAACTATCGTTTTTGACGACCTTGCTGGCAACTGGCAGGTTATCATGCCTAACCTTGAGGAATGCGCCCTATTAAAGATAGATTATAAATACCTGCATGATGAAATCACAGGAGAAGATGGATGTGACAGACTATATGATATTCCGGAATTGGAGGGCATGACAGATGAGCAGAAAGAGACATTCATCATCCAGATTCTCGATTTCTTTCGTCATAAACTCTGTATTTACTCCCAAGACCGTACAGAACGAATGGTCAAAGATATGGAAAGGGCAGCAAGAGAGAATCTGCAAAAGCCATGGACATTGGAAGAAAATGACCGAATAGCTTCTTCCCATTCTTTGTACATAGTGAAGCCTGAGCGACGAAGCTTATATAATCTTGAGAGTGGCAGTTACAGAAGCAAACTGGCGGCTTTTGTCAAGGACTATTTGCATAAAACCACAGGATTACATCTTGACTCTGAAGATAGCTATATTGACTATATGCAAAGAGTGTTTGATGAATTAGGTAATTATATCATCGAGGACAATGGGACATATCAGTTAGACTATAGTTCCATCTTGTGGACTGCCGGCGACGGACGAACTGTACGCCCCGACATGGTGCGCATCCGCACCCTGATGGGGGGAAAGCCCATACAGCCCCGACCTAACAGTTTCTTCCAAGACTTCTACAAGAGTATTCCTACTACAGATGTCAATCTCGAAGCCAAAGACCATACGGGACAGGTGTCAAAGGAAGAAAGGGAACAACGAGAACAAGATTTCCGCGAAGGTAAGTTCCCTATCCTGTATTGTTCTCCAACCATGGAACTTGGTATCGACATCAAAGACCTCTCTGTTGTAGGCATGCGCAATGTACCTCCAACACCAGCCAACTACACTCAGCGTGCAGGACGAGCCGGCCGTAGTGGGCAGGCTGCTTTAGTATATACTTACTGCCGACCGCGCAACTCTCATGAGAACTATTATCTCTGTCATCCCGAGAAAATGGTTAAAGGTGAAGTCAAGGCTCCTCGCATGGAACTCATCAATGAGGACTTGTTCCGCACTCATCTTCACTCTACTGTGCTTTCTATGTGCCCGATACCGCAACTGTCTGACGGCATTTCAGCCCTTGTTGACTATTCAGACAAGAACAATATCATCTTAAGGGATGAGGTCAAATTGTATCTTCAACTGTCAACATCACTTAAAGAGAAAGTGGCAAATGTTTTCAAGCGGATTATAGAAGACACGTTCTTGAAAGGCAGACTTGAAGAAGAAAAACCACGATGGTTTACTGATGAATGGATTGAGAAAGTTCTCAACCAGTATTCTCAGGATTTCGACCATGCACTCGACCGCTGGCGCTCCCTCTACAGGCAAGCGCAAACCCAAATAGAAGAGGCTACGTTGATTATCAACAATCGCATATACGGAGAGAATTCCAAGGAAAAGAAGGAAGCCCATGACAAGTTACGGAGAGGTGAGAACCTGCGTGACCTTCTGCTTGGTGTCAACCAGGGAGGCAACCGTGAGGAAAACGAATTCTATCCCTATCGCTATTTTGCCAGCGAGGGGTTCTTGCCTGGATATAACTTCACAAAACTGCCTTTGCGTGCCATGCTTCAGTACAAGAACGACGAAGTGGAATACATAAGTCGGTCCAAGCAACTTGCCATTCGAGAGTTTGGCCCACAGAACATAATTTATAATAATGGTGGTAAGTTCCGCATTTCACGCATGAATATCTTGAAGGATATTATTCCACACAAGTTCTTCTACAATCCCAAAACAGGTGTGGTATATCAAGACCAAGAGAATACTGAATACCACACGGACATCATTACTGGCGAGTCGCTTGACGGTATCGTGAAACTCATTCCCGGCATGTGTATTGAGGCTCAAGACATGATAGCGGAAGAGAAGGAGCGGATTACCTGTCATGAGGAAGAACGCAGCCAGAACTACTATGTCACAAAGACCTACTTCTCAAGTGACGATGCACGTTCTATCAGCGAATGCGAACTGTTGTCAGGTGGAGAACATCTTGCCAATATCCGTTATATCCCATCTTGCCGACTTACATATATTCTTGAATCGCGCAATGATGACAACGGCAATGGCTTTGCTTTCAATACAAAGACAGGAGCCTGGGTAAGCGCCGAACGGCTTAGGGAAATACAGGCTGGACAACACGAGGATGAGGTTGAATACACAAAAATGGTTAAACTATTCGCCACTTCCACTGCCAATGCCATTTACATCCAGCCCGCTGAGGCTTTGCAGCTTTACGACCGCAGTGCAGTACGAACCTTCCTCTATGCCTTCAAGCAAGCCATTGAAGATGTGTTCCAGGTAGAAGGAAGCGAGATTGGTGCGGATATCATGGGTGAAAACAAGGTGCCCAACGTGCTCATTTATGAGAATGCAGAAGGCTCACTTGGCGTATTGCACCGCATTGTCAGTGAAACAGACTCATATAGGGAAGTAGTGAAGAGAGCGTACGACATTTGTTTCACCAAGCCTCTGCTTACAACCGAAGAACTGGAAGCGCTGATGCCTGCCGACTACAGCAACCTGCTCAACTACTACAACCAGCCTTATCATGAGCAGATTGACATACGTAAAATCTACAACACGCTGCAGCTCATGAAGGCCGCCAAGCCTGAAGTACACCATGCCGGTCAGACCATGAGTTATGACGAACAATATCAAGCTCTGGAAGCGGCACGCGACCATAACAGCAGTACAGAGTATGAATTTCTGAAATATCTGCACGACCATCGTCTGCGCCTTCCCGACAAGGCACAACCGATGTTCCCTGAGGAATACTATGTGCAGCCAGACTTCATGTATGGCGACCGCATTGTGGTGTTCTGCGACGGCACACCTCATGACCTTCCGGAGGTCAAGGAGGATGACAGACAGAAACGTGAGGTGCTTGAGGATGCAGGTTTCATCGTACTTGCCTGGCATTACGCCACTCCTATAGAGGACTTCATATGCAGTTATCCAGATATATTCACACCTATAAATTGAAAATAAAATGCAACGATATAGCACAGGTACATTAGTTGAGTTCAGAGACCGCCCTTGGGTTGTACAGCAGTCTGATGGCGACGAGCTCCTTACCATCAAGCCACTTGGTGGTACGGATGCCGAGACGACAAGTCTTTATCTCCCTCTTTACGGAGACGAGCTGAAAATCCAGTCCTACGATTTTCGCCGACCTTCACCAGAGGATATCGGCCGCAACAGTTATAAGTCTGCGGCTCAAGTGTTGTACAATGCTTGCCGTCTGTCCTTTCGTGACATTGCCGGACCGTTCCAATGTCTGGGGCGATTGAGTTTTGAACCTCGTCCATACCAGATGGTGCCACTCATTCTTGCCTTGAAACAGGAAAAGATTCGACTGCTCATCTCCGATGACGTGGGCATCGGAAAGACTCTTGAGTCATTGCTGATAGCCAAGGAATTGCTCGACCGGCGCGAGATTACCCGATTTGCTGTGGTATGCCTTCCTCACCTGTGCGAGCAGTGGCAGAATGAAATAAAAGACAAGTTCGGACTGGATGCTGAAATCATACGCTCATCCACAGTAAGCCGATTGGAGAAGCGTCTGCGTCCCGACCAAAATATTTTCCGTGATATACCCTATCAAGTCATATCCATCGACTTTATAAAGCAGGACAACCGGCGCAATATCTTCCTTGACCATTGTCCGGATTTCATCATCGTTGATGAAGCGCATACTTGTGCCAAGCCTACAGGAGCCAACAAATACCAGCAACAACGTTATCGTTTGCTGAAGGATCTGTCGGAAAAGCCCAACCAGCAATTAGTGTTGCTGACAGCCACTCCACATAGCGGCCAGACGGAGGAGTTCCAGTCACTCATTGGTCTGCTTCATCCCAAATTTGAGAACTATGAGTTGAAGTCTTCTGCCGAGAGGGAAGAGTTGTCACACTATTTTGTGCAACGCCGTCGTGCGGACATCAAGCACTATCTTGGGGGCGAAGTCGTTTTTCCTGAAAGAATAGCAATTGACAAAACGAGCAATGAAGAATACGCTTACAAGTCTATCTATCGCAACTTGCTTGCCGACCTGATGGAATATGTAAAGACAGGTATCAAGCGTGCCAGCAATGAAGACCGCCGGAAACAGCGATACATATATTGGGACCTTCTGGCTCTGATGCGTGGTGTCATGTCCAGTCCTGATGCAGGTATCAGTATGTTGCAAAACAAGATTGACAAGAGCACCGACTCATCAGCTCAGAACACGGAAGATACAGGAGAAAAGATTTATACCTTCAACGAACCTCTGAAAGACCTTCTCACCAATGACGATGTCGTGCCAGAAGCATTGGAACAGGTTGACAACTCTGATAAGCGTAAGTTCCGTGATTTTATCAAGATACTCAATGACATCAAAGCCACAGACAGTGATGAAAAAGTAAGGCAGGCATTGGATATAGTGCGTTTCTCCCTCAATAGCGGTATGAATCCCATTGTTTTCTGCCAATACAAACAAACAGCTGAATATGTAGGCAAATACATAGCTGAGCATCTGGCCAATGAAAAGAAATACAAGAAGGTTGCTGTCGGAATAGTGACCAGCCGACTGGCTGACGAAGAACGAAAGATAAAGATTGAAGAACTATCCCGTGAGGATGCCCATGTGCTCGTTTGCACCGACTGTCTCTCTGAAGGTGTAAACCTCCAACAAGGTTTCGAGGCCATCATCCATTACGACCTGCCTTGGAACCCCAATCGTCTGGAGCAACGCAATGGTCGTATTGACCGATTCGGCCAGACATCGCCAGAGGTACTGATATCTACGCTTCATTCCAAAAACAATCCCGTTGATGATATCGTGCTCAATGTGCTATATAAGAAGCAGGAGGAAATACGCAAGAAACTGGGTGTCTATCTTCCCATTGCCGACAACGACAGTTCGCTGATGGAGACCATCATGCAACGTATCTTCGAGGCGAAAGCACCTTCACGTTCCGATTACATACAACTCTCCTTGTTCGACGATGACCCTGAATTTATAAAAGAGCAGGAACGGGAGCGTGAGATTCAGTTGAAACGTATGGAAGAAAACGAGAAGCTCTCTCATACCTATTTCGCTCATAACAACAAACAGATGGATCCAACCCGCATGACGGCAGTCTTGAACGAAGCGAAAGAAGTCATCGGAGGGGTGGAAGATACTCGCGACTTTGTGGTACAGGAACTTCTTCATGCCAACGTGAACATAAAAGAAGACAAGCCTTTGTGCTACTCCTTCAATTTGTTGGAGTTGCCCGTCTCTCTGCAACACTACTTCAAGTCTGCTACAGGCAAGAATGGGGTGGTGAGAATTTCATTTGCCTCACCTACTCCCAAACACTATATGTACATAGGACGCAACCATGTGTTTGTGGAAGACCTAAGCCGTGGTGTTGTCAACGACACCATCAATGGCGGTGACCTTGCAGCTTGCCGAGCAATGGTGATGGCAACTGCAGAAGTCAACAAGCAAACCACAATCCTGCTGATGCGTGTGCGCAGTGTGATTCGCGACAAGAAAGTCATCGACCGTGAGCTGGTCGGAGAAGAGATGATATTCTTTGGCTACAGAGGAAAAATTGACCGCGGAGACTTGCTCACACAGGATGAGGCCCGCCAATTGTTCCTGTATGCAGAGGCCGCTGGCAATGTGGACTTGTCGTCTCAGAAGATGTTGTTCAACAACAGCATCCGGTGGGCAAATGACGAGAACACGCTACGCCATTACACTGACGCGACAGCTCTACAGCGCGCCACACATCTTGTGGAGGCATTCTCCCGTTACCGTTCTTATATCAGTTCTGCGGAGTATCAGGTTGTTGAGCCAGTACTGCCAATGGACGTAATAGCTGCATACATATTTGTTCCAAAAATTTAATTCGTCATGGTAAAATCAATAAACATATTAGATAAGGAATACCTTAAATGGGTTGAAGAACTTGCCAAGCGTTATCGGAGCAGCCAAATAAAGGCTTCCATCAAAATAAACACCGAGCAGTTGAAATACAACTGGATGTTAGGACGTGACATTGTTGAAATGAAAGTGGAACAACGCTGGGGAGAAAGTGTGATTGTACAATTGAGTAAAGACCTGAGAAAAGCTTTGCCCAACGTACAGGGACTGTCAAAGAGCAACATATACTATTGTCGCAAGTTCTATCTCCTTTACAATCCTCACAACAAATTTTTCCAACGACTTGCTGGAAAAATGGATGAAGAGGCATTTTTCCAACAAGTCGTTGGAATATTTGATATACCTTGGGGGCATCATTGTAATATTATAGATAAGGTTAAGGGAGATGTGCAGAAGGCTCTTTTCTACGTTCGTCAAACGGTAGAAAATGGCTGGAGTCGTCCTGTACTTCAGACTTTTCTGGACAGCGATCTATACAATCGTCAAGGTAAGGCAATTACCAACTTCACAAACACACTGCCTCAACCAAATAGTGAATTGGCTCAGGAACTGACTAAAGACCCTTACAACTTTGCCTTTGCCGGCATTACAAAGCCATATAATGAACAACTGATAAAAGACGCTTTGCTCAACAAGGTTACTTCCTTTTTGATAGAGCTTGGAACGGGTTTTGCTTATGTCGGAAAGGAATATCGGTTGCAGATAGGAGAAACTGAAAATTTCATCGATCTCCTGTTCTATAACCTCCGACTCAGGTGTTATGTCGTCATTGAAGTTAAAATCACGAAATTTGAATCGCGCGATATAGGGCAAATAGGCACATACGTCACAGCGGTCAACCACCTTCTTCGCAAAGAGGGGATAGACAACCCTACTATTGGACTACTGATTTGCAGGAGTAAAGATAACACGTTGGCTCAATATGCTCTTGAATCATGTACTCAACCTATTGGCATCTCTGAATATGAACTGGAAAAATTCTATCCCGAGAAGATAGAAGGCACCATGCCTACAATAGAAGAAATTGAAGCTAAGTTGAATGATAATTAGAATAAGTAATAGTAATCTTGTTTATGGACTATACCAGCATACATATATACGGACATCTGCTCTCAGATGATATCCTGCACAGCATAGAGCGTGACCAGAATCTCACGGGCAATCGCGAGCAGGACTATTCTATAGACATCAGCACGTCGGCTGCCATTGATTATGTGTGGAGCAGCCTGCGCAACGACTGGCGATTCTATAAGGAACGCTCTGGCGTGAACGACCCTTACGGCACACGACGTGCCCGAGACCTGATGGAACGTCTGTTTCAAAGCCTGGATTATGGGCTTGTCAAACAAACGGTTAGTGTGGAAGTGGGAGGAAAAGGCTTTGAGATTAGTCATCTATGTCCCGACCTTTCCAACATGCCCTTTATTGTCGTAGGTGAAAATGTAACTGACGATAGCGGCATCGACACACTCGACAAGTGTTCGCTCGACTATCGCGCCAAGGGCTCGCGCCGCAAGAAGTCGCCTCATGCCACCATGCTCGAATACCTCAATGCCACTGAGAATGTTTATGGCTTCATCAGCAACGGAGCAACCATACGACTGCTGCGCAACTCCGGTCAGCTTGTCAAGCTCACCTATATCGAGTTCGACCTGCGCCGTATGCTCGAAGAAGACAAATATACAGAGTTCTGCTTGATGTTCCGTCTGCTCCATGCCTCCCGTTTCCGCGCCAATGGTGATGAGCCTTGCGTGATGGAACGATGGTTCAACATGAGCATTGAGAGCGGCAACCGCATTCGCTCGGGTTTGTCGCTGGCTGTACAGAAAACGATGGAAACCATTGGTAATGCAGCTTTCCGTGGCAACGGCGAAGGCAATGAAGCACTGAGAAAGGCTTTCTCTGAAAACCAACTCGATGCTGCCACATTCAACAAGGAACTCATCCATTTCATTTATCGTCTGCTCTTTCTCTTCATCATCGAAGACCGAAACCTCGTCTATCAGATTCCCGAGGATGCTGACTCCGACGAATACCGGAGAATATGCCGATGGCAGGACATATACAAGCAGAATTATGCTGCATCTCGCCTCCGCCGTCTGTCAGAACTGAGTTATCTGCGCCAACGTCAATACCACGACTTGTGGGAAGGACTGATGGATACTTTCCGCCTGTTTGAGGATGAGGCGTTTGGCGGTCGTCTTGGCATCCATCCGCTTGGAGGAGTACTTTTCTCCCGAAATACGCTGAGGTATCTGAAGTCATGCCGCATTTCCAATCTTGACCTGTTGCAAGCTTTTGATGCGCTCAATCAGTTTATCGACGACCGAGGCATGGTGGTGAAAATCAACTATTCGTCATTGGATGTAGAGGAGTTCGGGTCTGTTTATGAGGGCATTTTGGAGATGCGACCTTTCGTTCAGCCATCTGTAGCTCCCGCTGAATGGTTGTTTGGGTTCGTTGGCGGTCTCGACCGTCAGAGCACCTCTTCTTACTACACCCGTCCCGACCTTGTGCAAAATCTCATCCGCACTACCCTCGAACCAGTCATCAAGGAACGTATAGCAAAGCTTTCTTCTCCTGAGGAGAAGGTTAAGTCGTTGCTATCTATGAAAGTGTGCGATGCAGCCAGCGGATCGGGCCATATAGTGCTTGCCATGGCGCGCACCATAGCCTGGTATATCTGCTCCATACGCACAGGCGAGGATAATCCTGCATCCCAAGACTATCGCCAGGCTTTGCGCGAGGTCATCCAAAAGTGCGTATATGCTGTTGACTATAATCCTGATGCGGTGGAACTATGCAAGGTGGTGCTATGGATAGAGGGCTATTGCGCAGGCAAACCTTTGTCATTCCTCGACCATCATATCCGCTGTGGAAACTCGGTGGTGGGTGTTACCGATCTGCAGATGCTGGTGGATGGCGTGCCCGACAAGGCTCTTACGGCAGAAGACAAGGATGCACTCAAGGCTATCAAGAAACTGAATGCCGCCACCATTAAGGCTATTCATGGAGAAGACGACACAATAGGACTGGGCCTTGAGGATGCTTTTGGTGTTGAGGAGATGACTACAAAGCAGATTGACATTGCCAACAAGGTGATGATGATATCTTATCTGCCAGAAGACACATTGGAACAGGAACAAGTCAAGCAGCGGATGTGGCAAGACTTGATGGACTCCACTCGGGTGGATTGCTTACGTCGCGCCTGCGACATCTATACCTATGCCTTCTATCGCAGCACCAAACACGACGAAGTGCTTTATCGGTGGAATGAGTATTCCGACGAGGAACTACAGTTGGAGGCAGAGGTGCCATATACCAAGACCGTGGTCAGGGCATTGCAGGAAATAGGTGCCATGGAATGTCTTGAAAAGGGCAAGCCCTTGCCTTCTTACTACAGGCAACTGTCAAAGGACTTCAAGTCAGAGGTGAAGCGCAAGGCTGATGAGCATCGCTTCTTCCATTGGTGTGTGGAATTCCCTGAGGTATTCGCAGCAAACAGGGGATTTGATGTGATGTGTGGTAATCCACCTTGGGATAAGATTAAGGTAGAGGATAAGAAATGGTTTGAGAGCCAGGGGCGTGCCGACATAGTCAATGCTGGCACTGCTGCACAACGCAAGAAAGCCATTGCTAACCTGCCTACTACAGACCCCGAGTTATATCAGAAATACATAGAAGCCTTGGCAAATGCTGAGGCGCAAAGTCGTTTTGTCCGTCTCTCTGGTCGATTCAACCTTACAGCAACTGGTGACATAGACCTTTATCCCATGTTTGCCGAACTATGCCTCACGTTCTCAAAGGAGGCATGGGGGCTTATTATTCCAACTGGAATTGCAACAAGTGATTCAAATAAATTATTCTTTGGGAAACTTGTTGATGAAAACAGATTGATATCATTATATGATTTTGAGAATAGGGAGAAACTCTTTGATATACATCGCGAGTACAAATTTTCCATATTGTCAGCTGGTCAAGCAAAAAAGAGTCCAAGAAATATCATTTGTGGATTTTGGCTCACTCGTCTTGATCATCTACTAGATCCTCGTCGTATCTATACTCTACAGACGTCTGATTTCGCCCGTCTCAACCCAAATACCAAGACATGTCCAGTGTTCCGTACAAGCCGTGATGCTACATTGACTGCAAAGATTTATCGCCATTCCACAATTCTGCTTAACGAACAGACTGGCGAGAATCCGTGGAATGTGAAGTTTGGAAGTATGATTCATATGTCCAATGACTCTCATCTCTTCCGTACATATACCCAACTGACGGAGGCAGGCGCAACATATCAGGCTCCCAACTTCATCCTTGATGGTGAAACATACGTTCCATTATATGAAGGTAAAATGATTTGGCATTACAACCATCATTACGGCACGTGGCCTACATCGGGCGAACGTCCCAACGCTATTGATACTCCATCAATTGCAGAACTTGAGAACCCAGATGCCTCCATCATTCCATGGTACTGGGTACCATTAACGGCTGTACAAGATCGGTTGATAAAGAAAAGTATTGACCGAGAAGGGAAAGAACATGTTATTTGGGAATGGAAACACAAGTCGATAATTGGTTTTAGGGATGTAACTAATGCAACAAATGAACGAACGTTCATTTGTTCACCTATTCCCGACGCCAAAGGCGTCGGGCATAGTGCCACGCTCCTCTTCGCGGAGCGTGGCACTATGCCCGTGGCTGCGCTTATCGGCATGATGTCATCAATACCTTTTGATTATGTAACGAAACAAAAGATTGGAGGTAGTCATGCAAGCATTGGATTTGTCAAACAATTCCCCGTCCTCACTCCCGACCAAATCCCCTCAGCCGCACAATGGCAAATAGTGCGTAGAGTAGCCGAACTCTGTTATTTCAACCACGACCTTGATGGTTGGGCAGAGGAGTTATGGGAAGAAATGACCGACGAGCAACGCAATGAACTGCCGCAGTTAGGCAACAAGCAGCCTTGGATATTCAATCCCGACCGCCGTGCCTTGCTACAAGCCGAGCTCGATGCCATCTTTGCCCATCTCTACGGTCTCACCACCGAAGACCTCCGCTACATCCTCGACCCAGAAGACGTATGCGGCGAAGGTTGCATCAACGAAACCTTCCGTGTGCTCAAAGACAACGAAATCCGCCAATACGGAGAATACCGCACCAAACGCCTCGTCCTCGATGCCTGGAACAGATTTGGATATAATAATAAATGAGATATGAGTGAAATGTATCAAATGGTTAAAGATTTCCTATTATTCTTTTCAAAAATCAGGAATAATAGAAAAGCACGTTTCGAAGCGTGCATAGAAAATCATCAACTTATCATTTCTAACAAAGGAGGTTGCATTGCCACAAATATTAAGATATCTTCTAAGGAGATATGGTCATTAAGCATTAGTAAAATTGAACAAATAGGTCCATCGAAAGTGGTGCGCATTCCTATCACATTGATTCATAATGGCCAAAAAGCAGGTTATAATATCAATATTGAATGGAATGATAAGCGTAAAAAGAGACAAAAAGAGGATATCTATGCTCTTACCATTTAATAATGTAATATAAATCATAGAATTATGCAACAAAACGAACATAAAATACTCATCTATCAAGATGACAATGGTATTACCAAGGTGAACGTACGGTTTTCAGATGAAGACGTATGGCTTACGCAGGCACAGCTTGCGGAGATATATGATACTACGCAAGAGAATATATCAATGCACATAAAAAACATATATAAAGACGCTGAATTACAGGAAGATCGAACTTATAAGGATTTCTTATTAGTTCGCCAAGATGGTAAACGTAGCGTTCAACGCAACATATTTGGATATGACAAATAATATATCAAGAATATGACCGAAAAGATATTATATCATTATACAACAATGAATACGTTCTATGCAATGATGGAACATTCATTGTGTTATGAAGGGGAAGATTATCATCCCAAATACTTAACAATGTGGGCTACACATTATGCACATCAGAATGATCCCATAGAATGTAAATTATTCTTAAATGGGTTACAAAAAGCCGTGAAGAACTACACTAAGAAACATAATATCGTTCTTTCATCAGAAGATGAACAATTGTTATATGAACCATGGTATGGTATGGGAATATATACGGTTTCCTTTTCAGAACAAGAGGATAGTCTAACAATGTGGCGTGGATATGGTCAAAATGGAGATGGCATCAGTTTGGGTTTTGATTTTTCAAAATTACCCCAACCACCTATGTCACTTCTCATAATGAATGAATCTATAGAAGATGTTCCTGAGATGGATACAACTATATTACGTCAAATGGATAGACCATCCAAATGTATATATGTTAAACCCAATGATTTGTTTATTCCAAAAGAAACAATCTCAAGAACCATTGACAATTTACTCCAAAAAGAGAAGGAATGGCGTGATATAATACAAATAGGTATAAGAGACAATTATGCACCATTATTCAAGCATTACAAGTATGAACAAGAAAAAGAATGGAGAATAGTTCAGCATGGGGTTATGCCAAAATATAGAATTGTAAACGATAGAGATATGATACCATACCTTGAAGTGAAAATATCAATAGACTGTTTAAGGAGAATTGTAATAGGTCCATGTATCTCTTCAAAAGAAAACGTAATGAATATCAAAAAGTATCTTCTCACCAAATTCATAGATGTTGATGTTATTGAGTCTGAAATCCCTTATAGAAACAGATTCTAATATCTTTAAAATAAGGCAATTCCATGATAATCAAAAAAGAAGAAGTAATAGGTTACACAAGACATGTTGTGAACTATATGTATAAATATATGCCAGAGTGCATAAAAGAGACTGTTGATGACAGCAATGCCAAGGTGTACGAAATTGACGAAGAAAAGGTCGGTCAAAATCTTTCGAGACTTGTAAAAGAACGAAGTCTTGAAAAAGAAAAGCCTATGTTTCGTATCAATGACCCTTTGGATGATTTCAATGACTTGGCAAATATGCCCAAACTTCAGATACCGCCTATGTATCACGGAACGGATGCACGAATCATTCGGATGGGTAGCGAGGAAATCAAGCGGATAAAGAGCAAGTGCGAAGATGCCTTGCACTATATGTGGACTTTGTTCAAACCTTTGTATGACAGAGACCACGAAACATTGAAAAGATGTCTGGATTTTGATAACAGACCTGAGGATTTCTACAAGTTGTTGGATAAACTCCACTGTTGTTCCGCAATGCACAACGGTAGAGAAGAGTATCAATACGAGGCTCTATATCTTACTAACAGCATAGAACGTGCAAAAGGATATGCAAGACGAGCATACGCCTTTGGAGAAATAGGCGAAGTGACATATGTGATGTACAAAGCTGCAATGAAAATTAAATTCAAGGATTGGAATCCAACAGAAGAAATAACTGATACGTTGGAATTCATCAAAGAATTTGCAGAAGAGGACAGTGAGCCAGTTGTGCTCAAACTTGAAAACTTAGATCCCTTGTATTTTGAAAGTCACAAAGGTGGACTTGTAAGTCAAGACATGTTAGAGTTCGATCCTGGAGACATGTTTAGTTTTAGATATGTGAAAACAATAGAATTAGATTTAAACGATGCGATAGATTCATAGTCAAATATCATAAATAGATTGAATAGTACGAAAAGATATAAGAAATAAAACTGTAAGGATATGAACATTGACATAAAAACATATTGGCAACCCGCGAGCGCGTTACGCTCGAATGTAAGAAGGCGCAGAATAGTGTCCCAATTTCTCTTTGGGACACCTACTCTGCCTTTGCCAACACATACGGAGGAACCAATCTGCGCCTAATCGGAAGGTCTCACCATGGCAGGCCTGCTGATGTTTGGCAAAGGATTGCCCATTCGTGATAGGTTTGATAATCTGCGGATGGATTATATTGACAAGTCACATCTCATAGGCGAGCAGCGGTATAGCGACCGCCTAACTTACGATGGCAGGTGGGAGAACAACCTATATAACTTCGTGCGGATGGTACTGCCGAAGCTGACGATTGACTTGCCCCGACCTTTCCGAATGGAAGGAGTGATACGCAAGGACGATACTTTGCAACATAAGGCTGTGAGAGAAGCTGTTACGAATATGATTATCCACGCTGACCTGATGCTCAATGGTATTCTGAGAATCGAGAAATATGATGACCGCATCGTTCTCACCAATCCCGGTTTGCTCAAACTCCCGATAGAGCAGATATATCAAGGAGGTGAGTCGAAGGCCCGTAACCAAAGGATGCAGAATATGTTCCGCATGATTGGCTATGGAGAGAACCTCGGTTCAGGTTTCCCCCTTATATTGAACGCATGGAATGAAAAGCATTGGATAAGGCCTGAATTGGTTGAACAGCCTGAACTGATGCAGGTGAAGCTGACCCTGTATTTTGAGAATGACCCAGTAAATGACCCAATAAATGACCCAATAAAATTGACTGATAGACAGAATATGATATTACAAATGTTCGATGAAGACAAGACATTAAGCAGGGAACGTTTGTGTGAAAAAACAGGTCTGTCTGATGCTACAATAAAACGTGAAATCGCATATTTGAGACGTGTTGGCAAACTAATGCGAATAGGTAGTAAAAAGACTGGATCTTGGTTAGTAAATAATAATTGATTTATGCAACAGAACGAAAACAATATACTCATCTACCAAGATGATAATGGTATCACCAAGGTGAACGTACGGTTTTCTGATGAAGACTGAAGTGAACCCCAAAAGTTGGACACAATACTTACTGTTCATATGCGAAGAAGAATATTAGAAGAAAAGTTAGAAGCTATTAGATTAGTAGAGGCGGGCAACTCTCCTCGTTCAGTGTCTGACCGTTTACACATTGGACACCATCAAATTTATGAGTGGTTATACATTAGTCGGCTGGCTGTCCAAGTTCAACAAGGGTGGAAAGGATGCGCTTGCAATTAAGCAACCATCGCCAAGAGAACAATTCAAGAGCATTATGAAAAGATTACCAAAGGAAGAGTGTGAGAAGGAAAACGAGAGACTGCGCAAGGAGAACGAACGTCTCAGGGCAGAGAACCTGCTGCTAAAAAGATGCACTCTGACCAGGGATGGCACTATCAGCATGCCGCATACCAGAGAAGCCTGAAGAACCACCATATTATTCAGAGTATGTCGAGAAAGGGAAATTGTCTTGACAATTCCGTGATGGAGAACTTCTTTGGAATAATGAAGTCTGAGCTGCTGTATGCAAAGAAATACACATCGATGGATTCATTTATAACTGATTTAAAAGAGTATATGGTATACTATAATAATGAGAGAATAAAATTGAGACTCAACGGTATGTCACCTGTTTTATACAGAAAGGCATTCGAACAGGCTCACAGTTATTAACCCGTCCAACTTT
>JALFCW010000030.1 GCA_022771625.1 Prevotella sp. | reverse complement strand
GCGGTAACGAACGCCTCACGGTCGGAAAGGCGTTGGTAATGCTTGGCGATTTGAGCCTTGATGTTGTCAAGCGCAAAGTTCACCTCCTTGGCTTCCTTGCTCTTGCCGATGGCTCTGTTGCCCTTGGCATCCCAAATAGCCTTGGTAACGCTCTGCTTGCAACTGAACTGTGCGATAGTTCCGTTGATTGTCACTCGTCCCATGATAGGGACAATTCCGTTTCTCTCCTTGCTTCCATTTACATAGAAGACTGTCTTGAAAGTGCATCTCATAATCCTTACTTTTTTGTTCGGTGCAAAATTAAACTATGAGAGCTGCATGGCAAAATCAAAACTTTCGCAGAATGCGCAAGTTCAACATAGAACTGCAATTTTTTGGTATATGAGAATAAATAATCTAATACCAGAAAACACCGAGGGGTTTGGGGGCGAGAAGCCCCCATCAGAAGAAAATTCAACTAGCAATGCTAAAAAAACAAAAAGGGAGACCGCTGTCTCCCAAAGATTAATTAATTTTGCATTGCATATGTACAAACAATTAACCTCGGTGCAAAGGTACACATTTTTTATCTTACTCCAAAGCGGAACGAAGAAAAAAAGACATTGCCAAGGCAATAAATGTCAGTCCATCCACCATTTCACGCGAAATAAAGCGTAATAGTGGACGCAATGGGCATAATAATTGGGAAACGGCTCAACGTAATGATTTCCATCCCGCAGCCTTGGCAACAATCTTGGGAATCTCGGTGTTGTCAATACGTCCGTGAATCTGCTCGGCACCGACTCCTATGGCAAAGCAGGGGACATAGCCATTGCTGTGACTCGTGACATGCCATCCCACCTGGGCACATTCCGACATAATGTTGCGCACAGTGACTGCCAACTCGTCATCATTTTGATATAGCGTACGCTGATCTTTGGATGTTCCATCCATTATCTTCTTGAAAGACGATACCAATCGTTGTGTTTGTTCGTCAGTGAGAGATATCTTATCCCAAAAGCCGAAGTTCTCAGCGAGGAATGTCTTTACATCATCCCACAATAATTTGTCGCCTTTGACGTCATGCATTTTGTGAAGTTCCTTGCCAAGTTTCTCGATAGTGATACGCTGATTGCCCACTGCGGCGAGGTTGATTTCATACAGTCCCCTCGACAACACTATACCACCCGTCTCATGATCGGCGGTAACGATAATGAGAGTTTCGTCGGGATGCTGCTTATAGAAATCGTATGCCACCTTCACGGCATTGTCCATGTCAATCAGTTCGGGGATAAATGCAAGGTCGTTGGCATGGCATGCCCAGTCGATCTTTCCTCCCTCAATCATCATAAAGAATCCGTTCTTCTCACCCTGCTTCTTCATCAGGAAGTCTATACCCGCACGGGTGATGTCAGTAAGCGTGAGATCTCCATCCTTACGGTCGAGGGCATAAGGTATGCTATAGCGGTCGGCCTTACTTGCCTCTTCGCTTTGCAACAGAATCATCTTTTTGGCATTCGCAGCCTTATTCTGATAGTCAGCATAGCCACGGGCAATGGTAAAACCCTTGCTGTTAGCCTCTTCATACAAGGTATTGCCATTAGGATATTCGGGATCAGTGGGGATGGTGAAATCAGAACCGGCATAGAAGTCATTGGCGCTCTCAACGAGTTGCTTGCCTATGGTGTATTGCTCGTGGCGCTCCTTCACATGTGCATAGAAGGCTGCGGGAGTGGCATGGTCGATAGCCACACTGGTGGTGATGCCCACAGCAGCTCCTGAGTTGCGCGCCCAGTCGGCAATACTCGACACTGATGTAGTCAAGTCCTTCAGCATACCCAACGTACCATTCTTGGTCTTTTGTCCGCAAGCGAGTGCTGTTCCACCGGCTGCAGAGTCGGTCACTCCATTAGTTGCACTCTGGGTATTAACAAATGCCGAATACGGGAACGACGGAAAGCATAACGGTTCTATACCTATGCGTCCCTGCAATGCACCGAGATAAGTCTCAGCTGCATTAACCTGATTTACACCCATTCCATCACCGATGAAATAGAACACATACTTGGCCTTGCCTTGTGCCGACAGAGTCAGGGCAAACAAGAACATTAAGAGGATAATAGACAATCTGTTTTTCATCACAATATATCTTTTTTGTGTGCAAAAATAGACAAAAAAGCTAATACCGCAAAATGTTCTTGCTTAATTTTTCTAAAAATCACTTCACTTTACTTTTATCATCTCCACTGGTTGTACTTTCTGTTCATCCAATGGTGCCGACTGGTATTTCACCTTGGCAAAATTTATCGCCTTGAGGTCGAAACAACGGATGGTGCTGTTGTGCATGGTGCGATAGTAAATGCGGCGGTTGACAATGTCGGTTGCCACCGTCCATTGTGTGGCACTCGGAATGTCGGGCACTTTCTGCACCTCGGAGAACTGTATTCCCGTGGGAATGTCGAAGTTGTTGAGGATGTGAAATGCCTGCATTACGGTTTTCTCGGTAGTGGCGAGCTTGGGGGCTGTGGCTTGGAAGAAGGCTGCACGCACGAATCGCGACGGAGGCGTCATGTCGCCAGGAATACCATGAAGTCCACCGCCACCACCAAATGCAGTAAGTGTCAAGTCGCCCACCTCACGCGTGTAGATAGGCCCTGCAAAGAGATTTGTGTAGTTGTTGAGATTGGTGAGATGCCAGTCAAATCCAGGCGAGTTGGTAAGCACGCCCAACTTGTTCTCATAGAATCTCACCTGCTTGTCCACAATCTCCAGCACCACCTGTCGGCCTCCTGGTTCGGTGATACGCCAATGCACGGTGGAGCCACGCGGGTCAATTGTCACCACATGAATACCATAGATGGCATTTTTCACTTCATTAATTGACTTGAAGTTACTAAGTATCCACGACACCAACTGCAGGTCGCTCACAGTCTTTTCCTTGTTGGCCTCGTTGAAAGTCTCGTATTCTCCATACCCTGGGAAATAGAAGAGACCAGCAGTCAATCCGGCCTCATTGATTCCTTCAACCACAAACTCAGCCTGTTCGACGGCAAGTCCGACATATCCATACTTTGCAGTGAACATCATTCCGTCCTTCTTTCCATCGGGAGTAAACGAGCGCTGCGAGTAGCCGCGTGGCACGATTGAATACTTGCTCTCCAAGTCATTTCCCGCCCACTCAATGGTGCGGGCAGTAACTGTAGAGCCACTGATTGTTCTCAGCGTAATACCAGTACAAGCCTCAGCATTCTGCGAGAACGACAATACGATGGCAAAAACTGCCATAAGAAACATTCTTTTCATAAAATCCTCCTTTTCTAAATAAATAAAATCCTTCCGTTATAAAACAAAAATCCTTCCGTTATAAAACTGCTGCAAATATAGGAATTATTTCAATATGTTGTATCTCTTTGGCACTTAATAATTCTTAATGACATAAAAAAAGGCAGACTGGTTGACCATGTCTGCCCTTATTTTTGAAATCACACGCTTCTACTCCTCAAAGTCGAGACAAACACGCTGCACGGTGTAGGGACGCACCTTGGTATCGGCCACCTCGACATGAGCGGGATGAGTGGCATAGGCCTGGAGAGCCTCGGGACTCTCGAGGGTGCAGTCGAGCATTACATCACAATTGGACGAGTCGAGACGACCGTCAACATTTACCTTAACACTGAGAAGTCCGGGCACCTTGCCCATCAAGCCTTCAAGACCGGCCTTGATACCTCTCTTCACCTCTGCCTTTTCCTCGGCAGTAAGGTCTGGCATCAGTTTCCAGAGAATAATGTGCTTTACCATATAATTTTATAATAATAAATTGACTAGTTGACTATTCAAAAACATTTGTCCATAGCCAGTCGGATGTCGGCAATGATGTCATCTACATCCTCAATACCTACAGAAAGACGGATGAGATCGGGCGCTATGCCTGCGGCCTTAAGCTGCTCCTCGGAGAGTTGGCGGTGGGTGTGGCTGGCTGGATGGAGCACACAGGTGCGGACATCGGCCACATGGGTGACGATATTAATCATCTCAAGTGAGTCCATAAACTTGATGGCTGTCTCGCGGTCGCCCTTGAGGCCAAATGCCATAACTCCACAACTGCCATTGGGAAGGTATTTTTCGGCAAGGGCATGACTCTTGTCATCTGCAAGACCTGGATAGTCAATCCATGCCACACGCGGGTCGTCGTGGAGGAACTGCGCCACCTTTTCGGCATTGCGGCAATGGCGCTCCATGCGCACGGCGAGGGTCTCAAGACCGAGATTGAGAAGGAAGGCATTCTGAGGTCCGGGAATGGAACCAAGGTCACGCATGAGCTGGGCAACGAGTTTGGTGGTGTAACCCATTTTGCCGAATGCCTTGGCATAGGTGAGACCGTGATATGACTCATCAGGAGTACAAAGCCCTGGGAACTTGTCGGCATGGGCCATCCAATCGAAATTACCGCTATCCACCACGCAGCCTCCCACCTGTGTGGCATGCCCGTCCATATACTTGGTGGTGGAATGAGTGACAATGTCACATCCCCACTCAAACGGACGGCAGTTGATGGGAGTGGCGAAGGTGTTATCCACAATAAGTGGCACTCCGTTGAGATGGGCAATACGGGCAAACTTCTCGATGTCGAGCACCTTGCATCCGGGATTGGAAATAGTCTCACCGAAGAGGGCCTTGGTATTGGGACGGAATGCCTTCTGGATTTCCTCCTCTGAGGCATCCTGGTTGACAAAGGTGCAGTCGATGCCGAGTTTCTTCATCGTTACTCCGAAGAGATTGAACGTACCGCCATATATCTCTGTAGAAGCTACGATATGGTCGCCCGACTCGCATATATTAAACACTGCATAGAAGTTGGCTGCCTGACCCGATGAGGTGAGCATCGCCCCTACTCCACCCTCTAAAGTGCAAATCTTGCGTGCCACGGCATCACTGGTGGGATTGGCAAGACGGGTGTAGAAATACCCGTCTTTCTTGAGGTCGAAAAGCATCGCCATCTCGTCGCTGTTGTCATACTTGAAGGTAGTGCTCTGCACTATAGGGAGCTCGATAGGCTCTCCGTTCTTGGGTTCATAGCCTGAATGAAGGCATAGGGAACCTGGCTTAAGTTGTCTTGTCATTGTTGCTCTAATATTCCTAATTAACTGAAATTGGTTGCAAAGATAAGAAATATTTCGCAAATAATATCTTTTTGTCACAAAAAAATTATATCACGGCTTCATTTTGTTTATTATGGCATTACAATTGGAAGATGTAGCAAGGATTCACGTTTAACAAAATGTAACTATCTGAACGAAAATAATTAGGATTTTGCTTGGCTGTTTGAGGAAAAAACCCTATATTTGCAGCGTCTTTATGACAAAATGAATTGGAACATGTTAAACCTAAGTAAAATGTAAAACTATGGAAGTTGAGAAAATAATGCAACAGCTGGAGCAGAAACACCCTGGCGAGTTGGAGTATCTACAAGCGGTGAGGGAAGTGCTTCTCTCTGTGAAGGATGTGTATAATCAGCATCCTGAGTTTGAAAAGGCAAAGATAATCGAGCGTATTGTAGAGCCGGAGCGCGTGTTGACATTCCGCGTACCATGGGTTGATGACAAGGGGGAGGTGCACGTAAACATAGGATACCGCGTGCAGTTTAACTCGGCAATCGGTCCATATAAGGGAGGATTGCGTTTCCACCCCTCGGTAAACCTTTCAATACTGAAATTCCTCGGATTTGAACAGACATTCAAGAATGCCCTCACCACACTGCCCATGGGCGGTGGCAAAGGTGGCTCAGATTTCTCTATTCGCGGACGCTCTGACAATGAGGTGATGAGATTCTGCCAGGCATTCATGACTGAATTATATAAGGTGATAGGTCCGTCGGAGGATGTGCCCGCAGGCGACATCGGTGTGGGAGCACGCGAGATTGGCTATCTCTTCGGAATGTATAAGAAGTTGACACACGAATGGAGCGGAGTGCTCACTGGCAAGGGCTTGGAATGGGGTGGATCTAAGATTCGTCCCGAGGCTACAGGATTCGGTGCTCTATATTTTGTTAACGAGATGCTGCAGACTCATGGTCTTGACATCAAGGGCAAGACTGTAGCAATCAGCGGGTTCGGCAATGTGGCATGGGGTGCTGCCACCAAAGCAACACAGTTGGGCGCAAAGGTAATCACGATCTCTGGTCCTGACGGATATATCTACGACCCTAATGGCATCAGCGGCGAGAAGATTGACTATATGCTCGAACTGAGAGCAAGCGGAAATGACGTTTGCCAACCATACGTGGAGGAGTTCCCCGAAGCTACATTCGTACCGGGAAAGAGACCATGGGAGGTGAAATGTGACATAGCTCTGCCTTGCGCCACACAGAACGAGGTGAGCGGAGAGGACGCTGATGCCCTGTTAGCCAACAAACCATTGTTGGTGGCTGAAGTATCTAACATGGGATGCACCGCCGAGGCTGTTGACAAGTTCATTGCTGCCGGACAGTTGTTCGCTCCAGGCAAGGCTGTGAATGCCGGTGGTGTTGCCACTTCGGGATTGGAAATGACACAAAACGCCATCCGTCTGTCATGGTCGGAGGAGGAGGTGGACAAGAATCTCCACCAAATCATGCACAACATCCATGAGCAATGCGTGAAGTATGGCAAAGAACCTAACGGATATATCAACTACGTTAAGGGTGCCAACATCGCTGGATTTATGAAGGTGGCAAATGCCATGATGGCACAAGGAGTTGTATAATAAATGAAGAGTGAAGAATGAAGAATGAAGAATAAAAGACCATATCAATTATTTGTTTCCAACGTTCTAAAACGGGCATTGGTTTTGATGGCTTTGCTCTATTCTTCATTCTTCATTCTTCATTCTTCATTTGCTCAAACTCCCCAAAAGGGTAAAGCCTCTTATTACTCAAAAAGAGCAACGGGAACCAGAACAAGTAGTGGTGACAGACTGCATCATGACAGTTTGACGTGCGCCCACAGGACTCATCCTTTCGGCACTATGCTGAAGGTGACAAATCCACAGAACGGCAAATCGGTAGTTGTGAAGGTTACCGACCGCGGACCATTTTCACGCAGTAGGATTATCGACTTGTCTTGGCGTGCCGCCAAGGAGCTGGACATACTGGCAAAGGGGGTGGCCATGGTGACGGTGGAGGTGGCCGACGATATTGTTGTACCATTCAAGGTGAAGAACGAAAAAAGATGCCTCCCCGAACTCGACTTTGAACGTAACGAGCAGGGAGGCGATGCCTTACATCCCGAATGGGGAAAGTGATATCTCAATTTATATAGTTGACAAATTATTGCCTTTTACAAGTAATATTGAATTCTTTCGCCATTGACGCAATGTCGTTTTGACCTTGCGTAACGGTGACACGTATCACGGCATTTCCGTCCTTGAGTCGCTTGTCGGCAAGGATTGTAGCTGTATAACGCACACCTTGATGCGGCTTGATACTCTCCACACGCACTGTTGGCGAGATATGTATGTGCTTATTGCCTGTGGTCTCTATCACGGTTGGTATGACGTTGAATATCTCAACATCGGAGTTGTTCATAATCTCAAACGACACCTTACATTCCTCTCCCGGACTTATGTTTCCATCACCATTGGCATCGGTGAAATTCTCATGACGCAACTGTATGCTCTCATTAATATTCACATTATAGCCAGTCATATTCTTTAACTCGTCGAGTGAAACAGTATTTGACGGCACTTCTGTCTCCATCACTATACGGTCGTCACCACCATTATTGGGGTCGAAACCGCTGTCGGTACGACGACGCATATATTCATCATATTTGCGCTGCTCCGCCTTCTCTGAGGCCTGACCGATAGCAGCACCCACTACGGCTCCGCCAGCCATACCTACAAGAGTGCCGATGTCGCTACCACGATGCCCGCCAGAGATACCTCCAATAGCAGAACCTATAATAGAGCCAAAGAATGCTCCGTTGGATGCTCCAGACTCTGTGGTGGAGCAACTGCTGAGCAACATTGCCCCAACTAATGAATATACTATAACCTTTTTCATATATATGTCGTTTTAAATAAAAAATCCGATATGTCGTTTTAAATGATTTCCGATGCAAAATTACACATTTCTTATGTAATCTCGCATCGGAAATACCCGATTTCAACATAGGAAAATCCCTATTGTTGAGGAATCTCGATTATCATACGGCATCCGCCGCTATATGATGTGTCAACGAATATCTTGCCATTCAACTTCTGAATGATAGTGCGACAGAGGGTGAGACCCATTCCCGTGCCTTGTGAGAACTCATCGAGCTTGGTGAATTGATCAAAGACTGTTTCGGTTTTGTCGGCTGGAATACCAGAACCTGTATCCTCCACAATGAAGCTTATTCCATGTTCAATCTGTTTAGTGAGTACGGTGATACTACCTTGCTTAGTGAACTTTGCCGCGTTGTCGAGCACTTTTACTAATATCGTCTGTAAAATGTGAGAATCAGTAGATATTACAACACCCGTGGAGAATGGTTTGTAAGCGAATGCAACATCGGCATTTACCACCTGTCGGGCGGTAGCCATCGATGATTCCACAATCTCGTCGATAGCACAATTCTCAATTTTTGGCTTCACAGTGTCAGCATCGGCTATCTCGAGGATATCGTCGATAATCTTGGCGAGTAGCATACTCTGTTTCTCTATGACTTCTGTCATCTGATGAGCTTGCTCGTCGGCAGTGTACATCGAAGAGAGAAGTTGGGAGAATCCCATAATACCGTTGAGCGGAGTGCGTATCTCATGCTTCATACTCTTCATGAAGGCGGTCTTCACTTCAAGAGCTTTCTTGGTTTGCTGATAAGCCTCTGCAATCTCGTCGTTAGCCTTCTTGAGTTGGCGACGACCACGAATAAGTGTGATAATCCAAATGACGAGCAACACTATCGCCACAAAGGTGACTGCAATGAGAATACGTGTACTCTCTAACTTCTGGTGAGTGAGTTCATTTTCAAGGAGATTGATTTCATACTGCTTTGACTGTCGCTCGTAATCCACACGAAGGTTCTGAATGCGAGAGGTGTTCTCCTCGTTGTTGAGACTATCCTCAAATTTACGGTTACGGATGTAGTATTCGAGAGCCTTGGCATTGTCGCCCTTCTTCTCAAACCACTGGTATTTGAGTTTGCTCACCTGTGCTAGATGACGAAGTGAGTTGATTTCCTCTGCTGTTTTCTCTGCGTCGCACAACAAATCCCATGCCTTGTCCATACTACCTTTTATTATATATACACGCGCGAGAGCAAGTGTGGATGCCAGAATATGCCATAAGTCGCGGTCGCCCTTGATGACATCATAGGCAAGGTTGTATTGCACAATGGCACTATCAATCATTTGCCGCTTCTCATACACCTGTCCGAAATGGGTGTGGCAAAGCGACACACCGAGTTTTGACTTTACCTCGGAATTGAGGCGCATTGACTCGCCATAATACACCATAGCAGAGTCAAACTGCTTCTTACGCTCGAAAAGTGTTCCTAGATTGGCATAGTTGATAGCCATGCCAAGTTTGCTGTCGAGCTTGCGCTCGCCTTCGAGTGCCTGACGGAATATACTGTCGGCTGCGGCATCATTACCCATCACCTTCATTGCATTACCTATACCATTGAGCGAGGTGACACGATTCTTCAATGTCTTCTTGCTTTCGGGATCGCCATAGACGTCGGAATATGAGAGGGCCTTGTAATGATATAATGCAGCCTCATCCATAATACCAATGCGGCGATAACTGGTGCCCAACTGGTTGAGAATATGAATGATGTTGTTGGTGTCCTTAATAGATTCAGCTAACTTCAGTCCGTTTTTATGGATTTCGATTGCTTCTGAGAATTTACTCTCTTCCCTTAATCGCTTGCCCAACTCGCGCATGGCAATCACCTCGCCACGATCATCGTGGGAGGCATGAAAGGTGTTGACAAACATTCTAAGAGTATCAACACTGCGCATATTCTTTAAAATACTGTCGGTGTGACGGTAATCAGTTTGGGATTTCGAACCATTATTACCTCCATTGCAGCCGTAGAGAAGGGCTGCAAGGAGGAAGAAAAGAATAGTATATCTCATATAAATTCTTTATTCAGCATCTGGAGCCTTGTCAATAAGGTCCATGAACTGGTCGAGCTTAGGTGTGATGATAATCTGTGTACGACGATTGCGGAGCTTGCCTACCTCGGTGTCATTGGCAACAAGGGGATTATACTCACCACGACCTCCGGCTGTGAGACGCTTGGGATCTACACCATACTGATTCTGAAGAGCCTGAACGACACTTGAAGCACGCAGACAACTGAGGTCCCAGTTGTTGCGGATATTCTTCATCGTTGCTGCCGTAGTGTTGACGGGAACATTGTCGGTGTTGCCCTCGATGAGCACGTCGTAGTCCTTGTAATCCTTGATAATCTTGGCAATCTTACTGAGGGTCTCGGCTGCACGGTCGTTGATTTCATAAGAACCACTCTTGTAGAGCATGTTGTCGGCAAGGGATATATATACAACACCCTTGAGCACCTGCACATCTACCTCCTTCATCTCCTCACGACTGAGAGAGCGTGTGAGATTGTTGGTGAGCACCATGTTGAGCGAATCGCTCTTGCTCTTCACCTCAACGAGATGGCGGATATACTGGTTGGACTCGTTGATTTGGTCAACCAACTTTTCAATACTGATATTGTTCTGAGACGCATTTGTAAGACTCTTGTCGAGAGAGGTCTGCAAGTGCATCATGTCGGTAGTCTTCTGGTTGAGCTGATCCTGCAAGGCTGCAAGACGGGCATTGGCAGCAGCCAACTGCTCCTTGACATCAACATACTTCTCGCCGAGTTCCTTGTTCTCTGTTTGGCAAGCCTGAAGTTCCTTCTTGCTTGCGCAACTGCCTAACAATACTATAGCACCAAGTGCCAATACAATAATTTTCTTGTTCATAATCTTATCCTTTCTTATAATTTTCAATTTTTCAATATTTCAATCTTTCAATATTTCAATCTTCTTACTCTTCCATAAGTTTGCGATACCTTCCTTTCTTGATTTCCTCATTACCAAGACGGCGGGCCTTATTAATTTCATATTCAGAGTAGCTTCCCTCGAAGTAGAACACCTCTCCATTGCCTTCAAAAGCAAGGATATGAGTACATATACGATCGAGGAACCAACGGTCGTGACTAATGACAACGGCACATCCTGCAAACGACTCAAGACCTTCCTCAAGGGCTCGCAATGTATTGACATCAATGTCGTTGGTAGGCTCGTCGAGCAGTAGGACATTGCCTTCCTGTTTCAGGGCGAGAGCCAGTTGCAGACGATTACGCTCACCACCCGAAAGCACTGCACATAGCTTGCTCTGGTCGGTGCCCGAGAAATTAAACCTTGAGATATAGGCACGGGCATTTACATCACGACCACCCATGCGGATTGTCTCGTTGCCTTGTGAGATAACATCATATACCGACTTCTTTGGATCGATATCCTTATGCTGCTGATCCACATAGGCAAGTTTTACGGTCTCTCCCACTTCGAATGTGCCACCATCAGCCTTCTCTAATCCCATAATCAAGCGGAAGAGGGTTGTCTTTCCTGCTCCGTTGGGACCTATCACACCCACGATACCATTGGGCGGCAGATTGAAGTTGAGATCATTGAAGAGCACCTTGTCGCCAAAGGCCTTCTTCACATGTTGAGCCTCTATGACCTTATTGCCAAGACGCGGTCCGTTGGGGATGAATATCTCAAGCTTCTCCTCGCGCTGCTTCTGCTCCTCATTAAGCATCTGCTCATAAGAATTAAGACGGGCCTTACCCTTGGCTTGGCGAGCTTTGGGAGCCATACGCACCCACTCAAGCTCGCGCTCAAGAGTTTTGCGACGCTTGGATGCCGACTTCTCTTCCTGTTCCATGCGCTTGGTCTTCTGGTCGAGCCATGATGAATAGTTGCCTTTCCATGGAATACCCTCACCACGGTCGAGCTCGAGAATCCACTCACTCACATCGTCGAGGAAGTAACGGTCGTGGGTTACGGCAATGACAGTGCCCTCATACTGCTGGAGGTGCTGTTCGAGCCAATCGATACTCTCGGCATCAAGATGGTTAGTGGGCTCGTCGAGCAGGAGCACATCAGGCTTCTGGAGAAGAAGACGACAGAGAGCCACACGGCGGCGCTCACCACCAGAGAGATTGGTGACTGGCCAGTCGCCGGGAGGACAGCGAAGCGCACTCATTGCACGGTCGAGCTTGGAATCCATATTCCATGCGTCGGTGGCATCAATGATATCCTGCACCTCAGCCTGGCGCTGCATCAGTTTGTCCATCTTGTCGGGATCGCCATAGTATTCCTCAAGACCGAACTTCTGGTTGATTTCCTCGTATTCGGCAAGGGCTTCATAGGCTTGCTTCACTCCTTCCTGCACATTCTCCTTGACTGTCTTTGTCTCGTCGAGGGGAGGATCCTGAGGCAGATAGCCAACGGTATATCCCGGACTCCATACCACCTCGCCCTGTGTGGGTTGCTCAATACCGGCAATGATTTTCATCAATGTCGATTTTCCGGCACCATTAAGACCTATGATACCGATTTTCGCACCATAGAAGAACGAGAGGTAAATGTTCTTCAATATCTGTTTCTGATTTTGGGGAATAATCTTGGACACTCCCACCATCGAGAAGATTATCTTCTTGTCATCTACTGTTGCCATTTTTGTTGTATTTCTCTATTAAAGTGGTAACTATTTTTCGGCAAAGATAGTGATTATTAGCGACATGGCAAAATGTTTTAGCATTTTTTGGAGTATATTAGCATCCTCTTCCATCAATACTGCATGACTCACCACGCGGAGATGGAGATATACCAGCCTCAAGCGAGGACAGGGTAACCGTTCCGTCGTCGAGTACAAAGCAAGGAATGCCTGCAAAACCATAACGCTTGGCGGCATCAAAAACGGGGTCATTGTCACGTAGATAGAGGAACTCCTTGAGATTTCTTACATGTGCTCCAATATCAATTATAACATACTCTGGGTTGTCCTTCACCTGGGCTATCACCTTGGTGCAGTCGGGACATGTGGGCATTACAAAAACCTTTATCATAACTATATAATTTATTAGTTTATTTCCTTTTGATAGCAGCGGCGGCGCTTAACAACCCTGGGATTGAGCGTCTTCCACTGCGACAGCTCCTTAAGGTTATCCTCAAGCTGAGGACCAGTCTCTGCCAATGTGATTCCCAATTCATTATATATCGGGATAAGGTCAGCAAAGAAGAGGGCATTCACTCCCATACCCTGATAGTTGGGATGCACGGCAATAAGCATTAGGTCAACCTTCCCCTCATGTTTCCATTTAAGCGAGCGCAAGAGATGATACCACCCTATGGGCAGTAGTTTGCCACGCGACTTATGCAGTGCATGCGACAAGCTGTAGGTTGTAATAGCTATACCGACGAGTCTGCCGCAACAATCTTCCACTCCAGTGAACAGACGAGTATCCACGATGGGGATATATTGCTTAAGAAAATCCTCTATCTGACGGTCTGAGAGTTCGGAGAATCCGAATAGAGGTGCATAGGCCATGTTGAGCAGTTCGAAAATCTTTTTGCCATAACCTCCTGTGAGAATGTCGTTCTTTGTCATCTTCTTGATTGTCAGACCAAACCGTTTCTGCACAAGCGAGGTGACGCGTGCAAATTTCTCGGGCACTGTCTTTGGCACGTCAATATGGAATGATACCCAATCCACTTCCTTCTCAAATCCCATTTGCTCCATGTGGCAGGGATAATAGGGGGGATTATAGATGGAAACCATAGAACCCATAAGGTCAAAGTCATCAACAAGCATTCCCTCCTTGTCGAAATCAGATATGCCCATAGGGCCTTGTATTCTACTCATACCGCGTGCCTTGCCCCACTCTTCCACGGCGGAGAGTAATGCTCGCGACACGTCAGCATCGTCGATAAACTCTATCATTCCGAAACGCGCCACCCTGACATTCCACTTCTCGTTGGCACGATGATTGATGATGGCGGTAATGCGCCCTACGCACTTGCCACCTTCATCATAAGCCACAAAGGGTTGTATGTCGGAAAATTCCAATCCGGCATTCTTCTTGGGGTCAAAGGTTGCGCGCACATCCATGTCGAGATCGGGCACATATTGTGAGCAATCCTTATATATGTATCGCGGCAAAGCCACGAAATCATTCATCGTCTTCTTTGTATCTGCTTTTACTACTTTGACTTTGTTCATATATGAAGGTTCATATTATTGTCATTATTGGCTGCAAAATTATGAAATTATGGTGAAACTACCAAACAATTTGAAGTAAAAAAAACGATAGTTGGCAAAAAAACACATCAACTGCGACGGGCTACATAGAAGACATATCCATAATAATCACTGTAGCGAGAGTATAATTCAGCCTCACGACGTTGGTTGGCTACTAATTCCGCGGCAGTCTTGTTGTCGGGATAACGTTCGAGAAAGAGACGCTGGGCTTCTCTTTGTGGAAGATAAAAGTTGTCAATCCAACATTTCTTTGGAAGAACAAAGGTATTGACATCATGATATCTAGCATCTTTCAACTGCTGCACCTTATTGGCAATAGTGTCAATCTCGGGATAGGCTTCATTCCAAAAATCCTCTATTTCCGATGGTCGGCTGTCGGTAAGCCAAGATGCCTCACTTACAGCAAGCCAACCATCAGGTTTGAGATACTCGCGCCATTCGGTGATACCTCGCATGAATCCGATGTTATATATCGCGCCCTCGCTCCAGATAACATCTAATGACGCTTTTTCGAAAGGCAGATTGCACATATCACCCTCAATAGCCTCTACCCTATCTGACACTCCCGCCTTGCGGCATCGCTCCATAAGTTTGTCGATAAAAAGAGGAAATAAATCCAGGGCCTAAACCTTTGTTTGGGTATGTAGGGCAAGTTGTAGTGTCTGGCTGCCACATCCGCAACCCAAATCGGCTATCACGGAGTCAGCACCAAGGTCATGTATCATTGAGAGGGCACGCTGTGTGGATTCATCACTGCCTGGTCCTTGGCGCGAAATACTGGAGAAATACTCGCAGATAAGCGAAAAATCAAATTCATGAATTGACGATACGTTTTCGTCAAATGAATAATAAGAAATATACCCCAAGGATTTAAGCATCCCCGGAGAACAACCTAATGGATAACCTCACGCCTTACGATAAATATGCAAGCGGAGATTATTTACTTCACAATATCCGTATATTTCTTCATGCGGGTGCAAAGGTAGCTATTTTTCCAGGAACCACCAAATTTTTCCCCATTTTTTTGAGCACAGAGTTACGGAGTCACAGAGTTTTTGCCTCTGTGTTCAACCACTATACTCTCTGCTCAATATTATTCATCTTCAACATACGTTCAGGCACACTTTTGCGCACGGCATCTACCACGAGCCTCAACTGACTGAGGCGCACGAATGACTTTGTGGTTAATGCCACCACTTGGCGCGTAGGTATTGGTATGGCAAAGGGGCGCACCAATTGGCGCTGACTGTCGGTGAGCTGATCCAATGCCAATTCCGGGATAAAGGTAACTCCCTTGCCCCCCTCCACCATTCGCATGAAGGTCTCTATGCTGCCAAGGGAATATGTGCTCTTACTTGCCTGTGCCGACTTAAGACTACAGAACTTGACAAGCTGGTCGCGAAAGCAATGTCCCTCGTCGAGCAGCCAGAGAAACTCGTCGTTGAGGTCGGAGGTCTTAATCGACTTGTTGGCATAAAGCGCATCCGACTTTGACACGTATGCCAGAAACTGCTCATAATATAGAGGTGTCTGCTCGTAGTTCTCCATATCGTCGAGACTCACCAATATGGCGATGTCTATCTCCCCTCGGCTTAGAGCCTTCTTGCAGTCGGCGGTCTTCATCTCTGCCACAGTGAATTTCACCTCGGGATTATCGGCTGTCATCTTGTTAAAGAAACGCGGAAGCAGATAGGGAGCTATCGTCGGAATGATGCCTATGCGGCATGTGCCTCCCACAAGTCCCCTTTCCTCGGCCACGATATCCTTTATCTTCCTTGCCCTTGCTAGCACACGCCATGCCTGCTCCACCACGAGTTTGCCTATCGCCGTTGGTGTAACTTGCTGCGAGGAGCGCTCAAATATCTTCACGTCGAGTTCAGCCTCAAGTTTCTGTATCATTGCGCTTAAGGTTGGTTGAGTGACACCGCATTGCTCCGCGGCCTTTGCAAAGTGGCGGAGACGATACACCGCCACTATATATTCCATCTGCTGTAATGTCATTGTCGGTCTTGATATATTTTTGTGCAAAGGTAATTATTATTATCGAATAAACAAGCAGAACTCAGAAAATTAATATTTTTTAAGTTTGGTAAGTTGACTACTTGCGAATAGTTGACAAGTTGACGAATAACATTCTCTTGTCACTGCTGTCAT
The DNA here is from genome assembly GCA_022771625.1 of Prevotella sp. GTDB lineage: Bacteria > Bacteroidota > Bacteroidia > Bacteroidales > Bacteroidaceae > Prevotella. Next base: position 5,303 of record JALFCW010000030.1, on the reverse strand, counting down.
CTTCTTAATAAATACAAACAACTACACTATAGGAAAACGGATTGCAGCAGTTTTCCCTTTTTTCCTTTGTACTTCCATTATTTATTTGTAACTTTGCCGCAAAATTGCGTATTATCATATACAAAGATGAAGAATAACAACAATGAACGGAAAGAGTTGCCAATATGGCTGGCTCTTTTACCGCTATTGCTACTGATGGCAATGCTGGTGTTTACTATACGTGCATTCGGCAGTGAGTCACTGAGTGGTCCTAGCCAAATTGTGATGCTGGCGGCTTCGGCTGTGTGCTGCATTATCGGCATTACGGCGGGCAGGGTGAGATGGCACGAATTTGAGAGTCAAATAGCTAAGAACATATCCCACGTGTCGTCGGCATTGATAATACTGCTGTTTATTGGCGCTTTGGGAGGCGCATGGATGGTGAGCGGTGTGGTGCCAATGATGATTTACTATGGACTGGACATTATTCATCCGAGTGTGTTCCTTGCATCAACGTGTGCCATAAGTGCTGCCGTAAGCGTAATGACGGGTAGTTCGTGGACTACTATTGCCACTATTGGTGTGGCATTGATGGGCATCGGAAAAACGCAGGGCTTCGACGAGGGATGGATAGCGGGAGCTATTATCAGTGGTGCTTACTTCGGCGACAAGATATCGCCATTGTCTGACACTACGGTATTGGCATCAAGCGTATGCCACGTGAATCTCTTCACTCATATTCGGTATATGATGATCACAACCATACCGTCGTTCACGATTGCTCTGCTGATATTCTTCATTGCGGGATGGTCGCATACGGCAACGGATACAGGTCACTTGATAGCATGCCAGGAGGCTATCATGGGAAGATACGACATCAGTCCATGGCTACTTATTGTTCCCGCATCCACTGCGATTATGATTGTCAAGAAGTTGCCCGCACTGGTGACGATGTTTGCCTCTACGTTGCTGGGAGTGGTGTTTGCTCTGATATTCCAGGCAGATGTGGTTGCAGAGATTGCTGATGGTGACATGTTTAGAGGTGCGATGCAAGCTGTGTATGGAGGGACAACGATCAATACATCAAACACTATGCTCGACGAACTGGTGGCAACAAGGGGTATGGAGGGAATGCTCTCCACGGTATGGCTCATACTTTGCGCCATGTGTTTCGGGGCCACTATGACAGCGGGAGGCATGACGGCGGGCATAACAAGGCTATTCACTCGTTTTGCCCACAACCGCATATCCACCGTATCGTCAACTGTGGCATCTGGATTGGTATTAAACACTACTGTGGCTGACCAATATATGGGCATACTGCTTACGGGAAATGTATTCCGCGAAATATATGACACGAATGGACTGGAACGCCGACTGCTTAGCCGTGCCACAGAGGATTCGGTGACTGTGACATCGGCACTTATTCCGTGGAACTCATGCGGAATGACACAGAGCACGGTGCTCGGCGTGGCTACTATCACCTATCTGCCCTACTGCTTCTTTAATCTCCTCAGTCCGCTGATGAGCATTATAATAGCAATAACGGGATACAAGATTAAAATCAAAAATGCACCCGAACGGGTATAATCTGTTAAATAATCATATATTTTATACCTTTTAGGGTATAGTTTGAGATAGATTCACTATCTTTGTACCCGATAAGGTATAAAAAAGCAATGAATATGGATATGCAACTGTCTGTTTTCGTCAAAGAAATGCGACGTGAATACTCGCTAACCCAGGAGGACCTCGCTGCCAAGGCTGGAGTGGGACTTAGATTTGTGCGCGACCTTGAACAGGGTAAGCAAACACTAAGAATGGACAAAATCAATCAGGTGCTTGCGCTGTTCGGAAGGGAAGTTGGGGCGGTGGTGAAAAATTAATAATGAGATGACTATTTTATAATTTACTAACTATATAAACATTAATAAAACAATGAAACCTATCTGTAAACTTACTATGCTCGCACTCCTGACCATTCCTATGGGACTGCAAGCACAAAGACATCGCCCGCAAAGCGATTTCACTACTGACACACTAATGACACATGACCCTGTGATGGCCTACGAAAAAGGGACATATCATGTATTCAGTACTGGTATTGGTCTTCAGCATGCAACGTCAAAGAACTTGAAGACATGGACAGTGAAGGCAACACCAGCAATGAGCGTGATACCGAAATGGACACACGACTCGGTACCGGGGTTCCGCAACCATGTGTGGGCTCCCGACATCATCAGATACAAGGATAAATGGTGGATGGCTTACAGTTGCTCTACATTCGGCAAGAACACATCGGCTATTGGACTACTCTCGGCACGGTCGCTCGACGCGGGGGAGACATGGAACGACGAGGGAGCTATCGTATGCTCACAGGAAGGTAGGGACAACTGGAATGCGATAGACCCCAACTTCATAATTGATGACAACGGAGAACCATGGCTGACATTCGGCTCGTTCTGGGATGGTATCCAACTTGTGAAACTAGACACTACAATGCACATTGCCAAAGGACAAAAGATGAAGACTATCGCAAGACGAAAGCACGTGAACGATATGGAGAATCCCGTGGAGGCTCCATTCATCTTCAAGCATGGGGGATATTACTACCTGTTTGTGTCGTGGGACTACTGTTGCCAGGGTATGAAGAGCACTTATAAGGTAGTAGTAGGCAGAAGCCGGAATATCGAAGGACCTTTCCTCGACCGTAACGGTAAAGACATGGCTGACTTGGGAGGAACATTGGTAATAGAGGGCGACAAGAAGGTGTTTGAGGCTGCTGGACACTGTTCTGCCTATTCGTGCCAAGGAAAGGACTATTTCCTCTGCCACGGATATTCTGTAGCACTAAAAGGCGCCTCTATCTTGATATGCAAGGAAATCTCATGGACCGAAGACGGATGGCCGACGCTAACAGATAAATAGAAACAATCTATTGTATGATAGAAAAATTCTGTTTGGAATACTCAATTATTATTAGTACCTTTGCACCAGATTTAATAACATTCATCATAAATAATTAATATCAACATTATGAAAGAACTTAAAGGAACAAAAACCGAGAAGAATCTTCTCGATGCATTCGCAGGTGAGTCAATGGCTCGCAACAAGTACACATACTTTGCTTCAAAGGCAAAGAAAGAAGGATATGAGCAGATTGCCGCTCTCTTCACAGAGACTGCTGACAACGAGAAAGAACATGCCAAGTTGTGGTTTAAGTATCTCGAAGGTGGAGCTATCCAGGACACTATGAAGAACCTGAAGGCTGCTGCCGAGGGTGAGAACTACGAGTGGACTGATATGTATGACCGCATGGCAAAGGAAGCCGAAGAGGAGGGATTCGTTGAGATCGCTGCCAAGATGCGTGGTGTGGCTGAGGTAGAGCGCCATCATGAGGAGCGTTACCTTAAACTGCTGAAAAACATTGAGGACGGTATCGTGTTCTCTCGTGAGGGTGACACTATCTGGAAGTGCCGCAACTGCGGACATATCGTAGTTGGAAAGAAGGCTCCTGAAATCTGCCCAGTTTGTGCTCATCCACAGAGCTACTTCGAAATCAATGCTGAGAACTATTAATCTAATTGATACTTATAAAAAGAGTGCTGGCCCATCCGGATGGATGGGCCAGCTTTTTGTTGGAAATGATTTATTTCCAACTTAAAAGGGTCGGGGCTCCACCGAATCACTTCGACTGAGCCCCTAAAATATGGAGAACAAATCTATTATTTATTCTGCTGCGGGTGCTTCCTCAGCTGCTGGAGCCTCAGTAGCGGGTGCCTCTGCTGCAGGAGCCTCTGCCTTGTTAGACTTGCGTGAACGACGTGTAGTCTTCTTCTTGGCAGCTGTCTTAGCCATATTCTCGTCGAAGTCAACAAGCTCGATGAAACAAATCTGAGCAGCGTCGCCCTGACGGAAACCAAGCTTAATGATGCGAGTGTAACCACCTGGACGGTCGGCTACCTTAGCTGAGATAACACCGAAGAGCTCCTTAAGAGCCTCCTTGTTCTGAAGATAACGGAATACAACACGACGTGAATTGGTTGTATCCTCCTTAGAACGAGTGATGAGGGGTTCTACGTATGTCTTCAAGGCCTTGGCCTTGGCTACGGTCGTAGTGATTCTTTTGTGCATGATCAGCGAGATGGCCAAGTTTGCAAGCAAGGCCTTGCGGTGGTCAGCAGTACGACCGAGATGATTGAATTTCTTATTATGTCTCATTTTGTTTTTTACTTTTGATGTCAAGGATTATTCCTTGTCTAATTTATACTTTGAAATGTCAGTTCCAAACGAAAGATTCAGACTCTCGAGCAAATCATCAAGCTCAGTGAGCGATTTCTTACCGAAGTTACGGAACTTCAAGAGGTCGGTCTTGTTATACTGTACGAGATCGCCGAGTGTCTCTACATCAGCCGCCTTCAGACAATTGAGAGCACGAACACTGAGGTTCATGTCAACAAGACGTGTCTTGAGCAACTGACGCATATGGAGTACTTCCTCGTCAAACTCCTGATTACCCTCTACATCATTATTCTCAAGAGTGATCTTTTCGTCTGAGAACAACATGAAATGGTAAATAAGTATCTTGGCTGCCTCTTTCAGAGCATCCTTCGGATGAATGGAACCATCCGTCGTAACTTCGATGACAAGCTTGTCGTAGTCGGTCTTCTGCTCGACACGATATGGCTCTACAGCGAATTTCACGTTGCGAATCGGAGTGTAAATAGAATCGATTGGTATTACATTAACGTCGGTACAGAACTCACGGTTCTCATCTGCCGGTACGTATCCGCGACCCTTGTTAATAGTAAGATCAATCTGCATTGAAGCCTTGGAATCTAAATGACAAATCACCAAATCTGGGTTTAACACTTCAAATCCAGTCAGATACTTGCCGATATCACCGGCTTTGAACTCAGTAGAATTCTCGACGGTGATGCTGACTTTTTCGTTCTCGAATTCTTCTACTACTTGCTTGAACCTTACTTGCTTCAGGTTCAAGATAATGTTGGTAACGTCTTCTTTAACACCAGATACTGAAGAGAACTCATGCTCCACACCCGTGATACGGATTGTGTTGATAGCATAGCCCTCAAGTGATGAAAGAAGAATGCGGCGCAAGGCATTACCTACGGTAACACCGAAGCCAGGCTCAAGAGGACGAAATTCAAACTTGCCGAATTTGTCATTGGCCTCCAACATTACGACTTTATCAGGTTTTTGAAATGCTAATATCGCCATTAATTTAATGATTTATTTAGAGTACAACTCAACGATTAACTGCTCCTTAATGTTTTCAGGGATGTCTGCACGCTCAGGACGGT
>JALFCW010000019.1 GCA_022771625.1 Prevotella sp. | reverse complement strand
TGGCACCTCGATGTCGGCTCGTCACATCCTGGGGCTGGAGAAGGTCCCAAGGGTTGGGCTGTTCGCCCATTAAAGTGGCACGCGAGCTGGGTTCAGAACGTCGTGAGACAGTTCGGTCTCTATCTATCGTGGGCGTTGGAGTTTTGCGTGGTGCCGCCACTAGTACGAGAGGACCGTGGTGGACAGACCTCCGGTATGCCGGTTGTGCCGCCAGGTGCACCGCCGGGTATCCGCGTCTGGATTGGATAAGCGCTGAAAGCATCTAAGTGCGAAGCCAGCCTCAAGATTAGAACTCCTTTTAGGGTCGTCGCAGACCACGACGTTGATAGGCGGCAGGTGTAAAGACGGTGACGTCAAAGCCGAGCCGTACTAATTGCCCGAAAGCTTTCTGGTGGGAATGTAAAAACTGTTATTAGTATTAAGTCCCGGTTCTTTCAGTTGTGCAAGTCCTCTTTTACAGAGGGTTTTATGAAAGAAGTTTCGTGTGCGCGATGTCAACCCTACACTCCCTTCGTTATTGGAATGACAAACGTCGTTAATAAGAAGGAGAGAATAAAGAAGAGATATCAGGTGGTTATTGTGGTGGGGTTCCACCTCTTCCCATTCCGAACAGAGAAGTTAAGCCCACTTACGCCGATGGTACTGCAATGCAATGCGGGAGAGTAGGAAGCCGCCTTCTTTTATGAAAAGCGAAGCCCCGAGGATAGAAATATCCACGGGGCTTTTTTTATGTATATTTTCTCCATCTTAATTAGTTTTTTACTCTTCTTTTAGTTTTTCAGTTCAATTCTGAAGGTTGAACCTTTCCCCACTTCAGATTCTTTCACGAATATCTTGCCTTTGTGGTAGTTTTCAATTATTCTTTTAGCAAGTGACAAACCTAATCCCCATCCTCTTTTTTTAGTAGTAAAACCAGGGGTGAAAACATTTTTTATGTCATTTCTCTTTATACCTTTTCCATTGTCCTTAATTTCAATACAAAGAATCGTTCTTTCATAGAATGTTGATATATTAATGTAGCCTTTTCCTTCCATTGCGTCAACAGCATTCTTGCATAGGTTTTCAATGACCCATTCAAATAACGCAGGATTAATGTGGGCAATTATATTGTTATCTGTTGCATGATATATTATCTTTACCTTTGATGACGTACGTTTGTTCATGTAATCAACAACATGTTCAATTACTTCATTAAGTGGTGTAGCCTTCAATTCAGGAATAGAACCAATTTTTGAGAATCTTTCTGCAATAATCTCTAATCGTTTTACGTCTTTCCCCATTTCTGCTACCATTTCGTCATCTGGATATGTTTCTTTAAGGATTTCTGTCCATGCCATCATACTTGAGATAGGAGTGCCAAGTTGATGTGCAGTCTCTTTTGAAAGTCCAACCCAAACTTTGTTTTGTTCCGCTTTTTTTGATGCTAACAATGCAAATATTGAAACAATAACGAATATTAGCACAACTCCTAATTGTACATATGGATATGTTGCAAGTCTCTTTAGCATGGTTGACTCTTTATAACAAACGAGTTGGTAGTCAGATGTTCCATCTAAGTCAATTTTTACATAGCTTCCCGCTTTATAACAACTGTTAGCGATTTTTTTTAAAGACTTGATAGAGTCTATAGCATTGTCGGCATTAATAGAGATGTTCCTATAGTCACAAATCTCGCCTTTTGACGACAATACAACAACTGGTATAGTGTTGTTAGACTTAATGACGTTCAGTACAAGCGATAGGTCTGTATTCTCTGAAGCATTGTTAAGTGTATGCAATGCTTCAGCCCATGTTGTCATCTTATTTTTTTCCTCATTCGATAAGTCTCGGATAAGGAAATGTGAAGTTGCTAGTGATGCCATTGCAATGATTATTGCAGTTATTACCAGACCTATCTTCACTTGTCTGATTCTATCAGTCCATATCATCTTTTCAGTTCTTCTTTAAGAAATAATGCTGTGAAACTATTTTTTGATTTTGCCACGTATTCAGGGGTTCCTGTAGCGCACACCTTACCTCCAGCTCTACCGCCTTCAGGACCGATGTCAATAATATGGTCTGCCATCTTAATGACATCTAGATTATGCTCGATAACAATAACGGTATTTCCTCTATCTACAAGTTTTTGCAGTACATCCATCAGTATTCTGATATCTTCGAAATGTAAACCAGTAGTGGGTTCATCGAGGATGTAAAGTGTCCTTCCTGTGTCCTTTTTACTCAATTCTGTTGCCAGTTTTACTCTCTGGCTCTCACCTCCAGACAATGTAGTTGAAGGTTGTCCAAGTTTGATATATCCCAAACCAACATCTTGAATAGTCTTGATTTTTCTAAGAATATCAGGTACATTCTCGAAGAATTCCACTGCTTGGTTAACAGTCATTTCAAGGACATCAGCTATACTCTTTCCCTTGTATCTCACCTCCAAAGTCTCGCGGTTATATCTCTTACCATGACAAACCTCACATGGCACCATCACATCAGGCAGGAAATTCATCTCTATTGTTTTATATCCATTACCATTACAAGCCTCACATCTTCCACCCTTCACGTTAAATGAAAATCTGCCAGGTTTGTAGCCTCTGATTTTTGCTTCTGGTAAATTAACGAACAATGAACGTATATCCGAGAAAACACCAGTATATGTCGCAGGATTAGAGCGTGGAGTCCTTCCCAAAGGACTTTGATCAACATCTACAATCTTATCAATATTTTCAATGCCTTCAATAGAATCATATTCAAGTGGCTCCTTTAAAGAGCGATAGAAATGCTTACTTAATATAGGTTGGAGTGTTTCGTTTATTAGTGTCGATTTTCCTGAACCGCTCACACCTGTTACTACAATCAGTTTACCCAAAGGAAATTCTACGTCGATATTCTTAAGATTATTTCCCCTAGCCCCATGTAGTATTATGTTCTTCCCATTGCCCTTTCTACGTTGTTTGGGTATTTCAATATTCATTTCCCCGTTCAGATACATACTGGTGATAGTATGTTGTTTAAGCATATCCTGTGGTGTGCCTTGGAAAACCACCTCACCACCTTTGCGTCCAGCTTTCGGACCGATGTCCACAACATAGTCGGCAGCAAGCATCATGTCTTTATCATGTTCCACAACGATGACAGTGTTGCCTATGTCCCTAAGTTCCTTAAGCGATTTAATCAGTCTCTCGTTGTCCCTCTGATGCAGACCGATACTTGGTTCGTCAAGGATATATAATACGTTAACAAGTTGTGAACCTATCTGAGTAGCGAGTCGGATACGTTGACTTTCTCCTCCCGACAGACTTGCCGACTGACGGTTGAGAGATAGATAGTCAAGTCCCACCTCCAGCAAGAAATCAAGTCTTGTCTTAATCTCCTTAACGATTTCATTGGCGATGGCCTTTTGTTGTGTGTCAAGGTGCTCCATCGCGTTGTCAATCCATGTTCTTAGTTCACTTATGTCCATATTTGCCAGTTCGGCAATATTTTTATTCCATATTCTGTATGACAAAGCCTCACGGTTAAGACGGTTACCATTACACTCGCTGCACGTTTTAACCGCAGTGAACTGTACCGACCATTTCTGCGCACTTGCAGAATCATCGTTCTCCATGACATTACGCAAGTACTTTACAACTCCATCGTAGGTAGAGAAGAAATCAGAAGATGTCCCAACAAGGTCTTTGCTGATTTTTACTGAACCAATTGAACCGTACATCACTTCATTAAGGGCTTCGTCCGATAGTTCTTCCACCGGAGTTTTTAAGTCAAAACCATATTGTTTTAATACAGCATCAATCTGCCAGAATATCATCTGGTTCTTATATTTACCTAATGGAGTGATGGCTCCATTGTATATGCTAATATCCTTTTTAGGTATAACCTTATCCATGTCGATCTCGTTAACGACTCCTAGTCCCTTGCATTTTGGGCAAGCCCCTTGTGGAGAGTTAAATGAGAAGTTATTAGGAGCTGGGTCACTATAAGCCATTCCCGTTGTTGGACACATTAATCGCTTGGAGAAGAACTTAGCCTCATTCGTGTCGTTGTCAAGAATCATTATGAGACCGTCTCCTGCCTTCATTGCAGTGGCAACACTTTTCTTCAGACGGTTATCATCTTGGTCATCCTTAACCTTCATCTTATCAATAACTACTTCAATGTCATGATTCTTGTATCGGTCAAGTTTCATGCCTTCCGTAATCTCTTTTAGTCCACCGTCAACACGAACATATAGATATCCCTTTCGCCTTAGACTGTCAAATAATTCACGATAATGCCCCTTTCTACTTCTCACAAGAGGTGCTAGGACCATTATTTTTTTTCCCGAATAGTCGCGATGAATCATCTCTATAACCCGTTCTTCCGTGTATTTCACCATTTCCTCGCCTGTCGCAAAGCTATATGCCTTGCCAGCCCGTGCGAAAAGTATGCGTAGGAAGTCATAAATCTCAGTTGTCGTTCCTACAGTAGAACGAGGATTTCTGTTTGTTGTTTTCTGTTCGATACTGATCACGGGACTCAGTCCAGTAATCTTGTCAACATCTGGTCGCTCCATTCCTCCGAGGAAATTTCTAGCATATGCCGAGAAAGTCTCTATATATCTTCTCTGTCCCTCGGCATAGATAGTGTCGAAGGCTAGTGATGATTTGCCCGAGCCTGATAGTCCCGTTATGACTGTCAGACTATCCCGTGGTATTTGCACATCAATATCTTTAAGGTTGTGCACTCTTGCCCCCCAGACATTGATGAAATCCTCACCTGTATTTGCTTTATTGTTGCTCATTTTCAATGTATGTTCTTAATATGTTAACATCCTTTTTTATATTATAGTCGCGTCCGTCGGCTCCTTTGGCCTTTACGAGAACGAAATATGTACCATCCTTTACCGGTTTCCCGTGAACTGTACCGTCCCAACCTTCGTTGATGTTCGTCCAGTCGAAAAGTTTCTGTCCCCATCTATTGAAGATATACGCATGAAACTCCACGATACTCCTATGATTGGATTTAGCTTTGTATATATCGTTTACACCGTCACCATTAGGTGAGAAAGCATTAGGCATTTCAAGCATACTTGTACTGATGGTGATTGAAATACTTCCCACGAGCTCAGGATCACTTGTCCCGTTGTAAGTGGCATAAAGGGATACGACAAATGTGCCAGATTCGACGAAAGTATATGAAGTACTTTCCTCGTATCTTGTTACAAACGGAGTCTGTTCACCTTCTCTAGTAAACCTCCATTCCAATTCTGGCAGTTCATTGTCGGGTATGTCATTAATAGTTGCTTTGAACTCCACCTCCAATGGTGCCTGGGCATCGGATATAGCATCCGTTGTTTCAATACTCTCCCCGTTTGCATCAGTATAGATAGCAGTCGGGAATATGTCGGCAAAAGCGCAATTATGCGCAAAAATGCACAAAAAAAGTATAAATATCTGTCTAAAATCCATTATTATTGAAATATTTAGTGCAAAATTAGTGAATTTAGTTGATTTACCCACTTTTTTTTAGTAATTTTGTTGCCGAAATTTAAAAATATACGAATATGAAACGACTTTTAAGATATTTTTTGGCACTTTTGGTGCTTTTTTGTACTTGTAACAGTATTCTTGCCCAGACTAAGTCTAATATTCGCGAGATGCATAAAGTAAAGAAGAAGGAAACAATATTTGGTATTGCCCGTGACAACGGACTAACGATACAGGAACTCATCGATGCCAACCCTGAGATGAATACGCCTGGTTATGAACTCAAGAAGGGCAACTTTATTGTCATCCCTTATCCCAAGTCAAAGGTAGAACCTGCCGCAAAGGTTGTACCTGAAAAGACGGTAGAGAAAAAGTCCTCTATACGTCTAGGAGTAATGTTGCCTCTTCATAATGAGAATGGCGACGGGCGACGAATGGTGGAATACTATCGTGGTGTGTTGATGGCTGTGGATAGTCTTAAGCACACTGGTCTGTCTGTGGATGTATTTGCATGGAATGTGTCAGAAGATGCCAATATCACGAAGTTTCTTAACGACAAGAATGCATCTACCTGTGATATTATTATCGGTCCTCTATATTCCAAGCAAGTTGCTCCATTGGCGACCTTTGCCTCCAAGCACGACATCAAGGTGTTGATACCCTTCTCGATCAATGCTCCCGAGTTGTTCACCAACTCCAATCTCTTCCAGGTATATCAGTCGCCCACAGACATCAATGAGGCAACAATCGACAAGTTTCTCCAGCGTTTTGCAGAATATAATACCGTTATCATCGATTGCAATGACACCACAAGCAAAAAGGGTGTTTTTACCATGGGGTTGCGTCGCAGGATGGAGACAATGGGTCGTGAGTATAATATCACCAATCTGAAATCAAGTGAACCATATTTTGCCAAGGCATTCAGTAAGAACAAACCCAATGTGGTTATTCTTAATACCGGTCGTTCTCCTGAGTTAAACCTTGCTTTTGCAAAACTCAACAATTTTTCGGTCAACAATCCAGGTGTTGAAATCACCATGTTTGGATATACAGAATGGATGATGTACACAAAATACGACATTGATAACTATTATAAATATAATGTATATATCCCAGCTACATTCTATCTAAATCCTCTTTCGTCGTCAACCGACAGGATTATGACTAAGTACCGTTGGAATTTTCATACAGATATGATGCAGGCGTTACCACGCTTTGCTGTTACAGGTTTCGATCATGCAATGTTTTTCCTTAAAGGATTCTATAAACAAGGCAAGAAATTTACTGGTGCTCCAGGTTCTGTAGGTTATATTCCGGTGCAGACCCCGCTTAAGTTTGAGAAGATAGCTAATGGAGGATATCGTAACACGTCGTTGCTGTTTGTACATTATAAACCCACACATCAGATAGAAACGATTAATTATTAGACTCATGCGCAGGATATTTACAATATCATTACTACTTATGTTCATGTCGTTATCGTCATGGGCTCAGATAGGCGACCACCGCAATGAGTTGTCCATAGGTGTCAACGGTGGTTATGTTATGAGCAATGTCGGATTTACTCCGTCAGTGACTCAGAAGATGCATGGTGGTATTACTGGTGGTTTCACTGTCCGCTATACATGCGAAAAGTATTTCAAAAGTATTTGTGCCATTGTTGGTGAAGTCAATATATCCCAAATGGGATGGACGGAAGATATCCGTACAGCAGACGACTTGCCAGTGATTAACTCAGTAACCAAAGTGGCTGAGGAATATGAGCGTCAACTCACCTATGTTCAAGTGCCGTTAATGGCTCGTTTGGGATGGGGTAGGGAGCGTAAAGGATTTCAAGCCTTTTTCCAATTAGGTCCTCAGGTGGGCATGTATCTTGGTGACAAGAAAAAAAGTAACTTCGACTATGGCTCTCGCAATGTTAATGACCGTATAGGTGCTTTGCGTGAGGCAGTGATGGACACTCTCGATGTCCAGCGTAAGTTTGATTATGGTATTACCGCCGGTTTCGGTCTTGAATACAGCAATCCCAAGTTAGGACATTTTATTATAGAAGGTCGTTATTACTATGGTCTTGGTGACATATACAAGAACAGCAAGAGCGACTATTTCGGACGAAGTAACAATAGTGGAATATTTGTCAAGTTGACCTATTTGTGGGATGTTGTGAAGAGTAAGAATAAGAATATTAAATAGTATTAATCATCTAATAAAAATTAAGTTATGTTTGAAGGACAGCCGAAAGGTCTTTTTGCATTGGCACTTGCCAATACTGGTGAGCGCTTTGGTTATTACACCATGCTCGCCGTTTTCGCTCTCTTTCTGAGAGCCAATTTTGGTTTGGCTCCAGGTACAGCGGGTTTTATCTACAGTAGTTTTCTGATGTTGGTCTATTTCCTTCCGTTGTTTGGTGGTATGATGGCCGACAAGTTTGGTTTTGGTAAGATGGTAACCAGTGGTATCATCATTATGTTTGCAGGCTATTTGCTGTTATCTGTGCCCCTTGGTGGTGACATTGTAGCATTAGTTGTAATGATGGCGGCTTTAGTAATGATTGCCCTTGGCACTGGTTTGTTCAAAGGCAACTTGCAGGTGATGGTAGGCGACCTCTATAATTCGTCGCAGTACTCCGACAAGCGTGACTCTGGTTTTTCAATCTTTTATATGGCTATCAATATCGGTGCTTTATTTGCTCCTACAGCAGCTGTTAAGATTATGGAGTGGGCCCAGGCAAATATGGGAGTTTCTGAGAACGATTCCTATCACTTTGCATTTGCCGTTGCCTGTGCTTCTCTGATACTTTCTATTGCGATTTATTATCTTACGCGTCCTACATTCCGTCACGTTGAAGGTGGCAAGAAAGATAAAGATTCAAAGAAGAGCGCATATGATACTATTGAGGAACTCTCTCCTGCCGACACCCGTGCTCGTGTTGTAGCACTCTGTCTGGTGTATGCAGTTGTGATATTTTTCTGGATGGCATTCCATCAGAATGGACTTACTCTCACATATTTTGCCAATGAGTTCACGGTGAAGAGTGTAGAAGGTGTACAGAGTATGGCTTTCGACGTTCTTAATTTGGTTGCCATAATCATTATTGTGTATGCATTGTTCTCCTTGTTTCAGAGTAAGTCATCTAATGGAAAAATCATCTCTGGTGGTGTTCTTGCAGCCTGTGTTGCATTCCTTTATTGGCAATACACCAATGTGTCAGGCTCAATTGATATTTCTGCCCCTATCTTCCAACAGTTCAATCCCTGTTATGTAGTGGCTCTTACTCCTGTTAGCCTTGCCATTTTCAGTGCGTTGGCTCGTAGGGGAAAGGAACCTTCTGCCCCTCGCAAGATAGCATACGGTATGCTTGTTGCCGCCGTTGGTTTTGGCGTAATGGCATTTGGCTCGTTTGGTCTTCTTACCCCCGACGCACAGGCAGCAGCTGGAGATAATGGTACATTTGTGTCAACTAATTGGCTCATCTCCACCTATCTAGTATTGACATTTGCGGAGTTGCTGCTTTCTCCTATGGGAATATCCTTTGTTTCCAAGGTAGCACCTCCAAAATATAAGGGTATGATGATGGGAGGTTGGTTTGTTGCAACAGCCATTGGTAATTTCCTTGTCAGTGTAGGTGGATTCCTTTGGGGTAGTCTTCCGTTGTGGATGGTATGGACAGTATTCATTGTACTCTGCCTCCTCTCAGCACTCTTCATGTTTGCAATGATGAAGCGACTTGAGAAGGTAGCTTGATATTTACCCACAGTATATTGATTTATAACGAAGGTTCCTTCATTGTTTATCGAAGGTACCTTCGTTTTTTATTGATGGCGTCTTCAAATATTTTATCACAACAGGTAGATGGTCACTGTAACCGTCGGGGGCGTATCTGAATCCATTGAAGGAGCGATAGGGCTTGTATCCTCCGTATTTCTTGTCCTTAGATAATAAAAAAGGATTATCGTATATATCGGCAGTAATCACCCTATGGCGCATATTCTCACCGATAAGGATGTGGTCTATGCTTTCCCACTTGCCCTTATACTTATAACTTCCTTGCGCTCCATGCTTGCCACAAGCATGTTTCGTGACGTTCACCAAACCATGCCCCTCTAAGTAAGTCATGGCCTTGCTGTCTGCAGTGTCGTTGAAATCACCTGCTATTATTATCTTGGCATCCCTGTTAGTGTGTCGAATAGAGTCAATAATCTCGACGGTCTTTTCCATTACAACCATACGTCGTTTTAATGACTTCTTCTCACCGCCAAACTTGCTCGGGGCGTGCACTGCTACTACGTGTAGCGTGTCGCCTGAGGCAACGCTGCCGCAGACGTATAGGATATCCCTAAGTGGATGCTCTGGGTGATTGTCAACAGGTCTAATTGATTTATGGCAGATAGGCCTGAATGACATAGTGTTATATATTATTGCCACGTCGATGCCTCTTTCATCGCGCGAATTGGTCATGATATACCTATAGCCAAGTTGTCCCATAGCCGTGCGTCGTGTCAGCCTTTCCATCACCGAGTCATTCTCCACCTCACAGAGAGTGATGAGGTCGGGTAGGGTGTCCTTGCCGCAACATCCTATCAGTTCCTTAGCTATGTTTTCTGTTTTCTGCCAGTATTTCTGTTTTGTCCAATGCCTTTTCCCCTCAGCCGTGAATTCAGTGTCTTTTTTCCCCTCGTCATGTGAGCAGTCAAAGAGGTTTTCACAGTTGAGTTGAACCAGAGTCAGTATTGATGCGAGAAAAATCTTCAGCATGGCGAAGCAAAATTGCACATCGTGTTGCGGTATTCATTCGGCACACCGATATCAAACATCTCTCCATCGAGTTTCACACCCAATAGGCCATATTTCTGTCTTACCTGTTCCAGGGCTGTTGTCAGTTCTATTTCTCCTTTGGCATTCACTACGTTATTGTTGATATTATCCTTCAACTGGGCGAATACCTCATTAGTTAGGATGTACGAACCAAATGCGCAATAGTAGCTTTTTTTACCCTTTTCCGTCAATGAAGGTACCCCGAGATTTTCCTCGGCATAAGCCGACGATGGTTTCTCTGTGATATTGTTCATGTTGAGTACCGTTTCCTTGGTGTCAATCCATTTACCAGAAGTAACACCATAGTAGCACACCTTCTCAATTGGTATTTCATGAATAGACATCATCGGTTTGTTGAAATTCTCGAAAGCCTCGATGAATTGCAGTGCACAACATTTGTTGGTATTGCTGCGGTAGATAGTGTCACCCAACAATAGCAGAACCGGTTCGTTAGCGGCAAATTCAGCACATCGATATACAGCATCGCCGAATCCCTTCTTTTCTGTCTGATAGACGAAAGTCAGCCGTTTTCCGATATCAAGAATATGCCTTTCATATTTAATCTTGTCCTTCGGTAGTTTGTCAAGATGTTCCTTTGGCAGTGGCGTTTCAAAGAATAGTCTGTATTGTTCCCTTTCCGCTTCACTACCGAGTACGATGCATATTTCCTCAATTCCTGCAGCTTTACATTCTTCAAGCAGTATGAGAATTAGTGGTTTTACCAATCCGTCCTTGTCTATGACGGGGAAAAAATCTTTTTTCAGGAATCTGGTTTCAGGATACAGTCTTGTTCCGAATCCAGCCACGGGTATGATAGCCTTTCGTATTGTATGTTTCGGTTCTATAGTGAGTCCATATGCATGAAGTCCCTTTCCCTTGAGGTAATCCACCAGTTTCTGTTGACATTCCTTAGATTTGGCGAGAAACTGCACCGAACCGTCGCCGTGCGAACCAACGCCCTTTCCTCCGTATGTGAGAAGTTTTACGTTTTCGTCTGCCAACATTGCATGCAGTTTGGGCGATGTCAACTGACTTGGACACATAGGTGTGATATATTTGTCAAAGTCAGCTTGGGCCTGTGTCATTAATGCTCCAAGCTCTTCCACCCGTCCTTCCTCCATCAATTTTATAGCCTCCCTCACAGTCTTCTGGTTAAGTTCTCCAAGTGCATATTGCACATTCCTCTCCCTCTCGCCATCTGCAAATGGGAATGCCTTATTGAGGTCTGTAAGAATCTTGATTGTGTCCTTCTGTCCGTTGAGGTCTGAGAACACCCAATACAGAGTTTCCCTAATATTGAAATTCTTTACCTCCACCTCTTCTGCGTCGAATGTCATTTGCACAGGATGTACACCGAAGGCGCAGGCCTGGTCAAGACGTCCGCAACGGCTACTTGTACGCAGTTCGCCCCAATAAGCAATGTTCATTTCTCCCATAGTGCTTAGGTTGAGGTTGTAAATCAGGTTGAATGCCCTTGCCACAAGTACGCATATTGCCGCTGAGGATGACAGACCGCTTTTTATAGGTAGTGTCATTTTGGTGATATTAATTTTTACTCCCCCTACTTTATACCATTCCAGCATATATGATGCCACTCCTGCGCAATAGCAGAAGAACGACCCGCTCTTTGCTACTTCCTTAAGTTCATGGGCATCCATATGGCATGAGAAGTCCTGCCATACATCCATAATTTCCGGTGCCGTTGATGTCACAGTGAAATACGAGTCTTTCTCCACAGTGGCATAGATACCTTGTTCAATACCCGATACAATGGCAGTACCGGCAATGATGCCGGCGTTCATTGTCCTATATTTACCTGCCCAGTCGGAGTGTTCTCCAAATAAGCAGAGTCTTCCAGGCACGAATAATTCTTTGGCGTCTTTTTTCATAAAAGTTTAGTTTAAGATTTGAAATAGTAGTATTTATTCAATGCCACAGTTGACTGTGGCATTGATATTGGGTTACTTCAAGTTCATTAGATACTGTCCATATCCGTTTTTAATCATTGGCTTTGCGAGTTCGTGCACCTGTTCGATACTTATCCATCCTCGCTTGTAAGCAATCTCCTCGAGGCAGGCCACCTTTAGACCTTGTCTTTTCTCAATCACCTCGATGAATGTGCTTGCTTCGCTCAAACTGTCGTGTGTGCCAGTGTCAAGCCATGCAAATCCACGCTGCAGTGGCAGTACCTTGAGTTTTTCCCTCTCAAGATATACCTGATTGACTGTTGTGATCTCCAATTCGCCTCGTGCGCTAGGTTTTATATTCTTGGCAATCTCCACCACACTATTGGGATAGAAATAAAGTCCCACCACGGCATAGTTAGACTTCGGGTTTTCGGGTTTCTCTTCTATGCTAAGGCAGTTGCCTTGGCTGTCAAACTCTGCTACGCCGTATCTTTCAGGGTCATTTACGTAATATCCGAACACGGTTGCCAAATTGTGTTTTTCAGCGTTCTCAACACTTTGTCTGAGCAGCGATGAGAAACCACTGCCATAAAATATGTTATCACCAAGGACAAGGCACACCGAGTCGTTGCCGATGAATTTCTCACCGATTATGAATGCCTGTGCAAGTCCGTCGGGCGATGGTTGCTCGGCATATTCGAATTTCACTCCAATCTCGCTACCATCGCCTAGGAGTCGCTTGAATCCCGGCAGGTCGTGCGGAGTGCTGATTATCAGAATTTCCCTTATGCCGGCAAGCATAAGCACCGACACAGGATAATAAATCATAGGTTTGTCAAAGATAGGAATTAGTTGTTTGCTTATTCCTTTGGTGATAGGATACAGTCTAGTACCACTTCCACCTGCCAATACTATACCTTTCATATATCTAAAATTGCAATTTTTGGGCAAAGTTACAAAAAAAATCCATATTTACATTCAATTTTTGCTTTTTTTTATTGAGTTATGCAGAAAATTCAGTAACTTTGCAGCCAAAATCAGTAAAAACAGAAGAAATGAGTATAATTTCAAAGCTTTTCGGGCGCAAGTCCGATGACCAGCAGAAGGCAGGTGGCATGGAAGATTTCATGACTCTTGTCAGAGTGTATTTTCAGGCAGTAATGGCGAGCGACCTTGGTATAACCAATCTTGCTGCACTTCCCGATCTTCGTGTGTTCAAAACAACGCTCAAGGTTCCCACTGTAAATAATAAGTTGGGTGTCGGCGAGAAGACCCGCTGCCGCAAGATGTTAAAGGAAATATATGGTATGGACGACATCTTTTTTAAGGAGATAGACCAGAGCGTGAGGAAAAAGTGCAAACGTCTTCAGGATGTTCAGCCTTATTTCATACAGTTCCAAGGGTTTACTCAAGACCTTATGATGCTTATCGGCAACCTGATGAAGTTCAAGTTGCGCATCCCGTCGTTTATGAAGAAGGCTATATATACCATGACCGAGAAAACCGTGGATGATATTTTCAACAAGAACGACTTTACGGATGCTGGCGTGATGAAAACCGTTGTGTCCATTCGCGAGTATTCCCGTCGTCTTGGATATTCTCAGGCCTGGACCACTGCCTTTGTATATAAGGTGGTAATGCTCGCCAAAAAGGAGCCGCGTCCCAAGAATGATGACAAAAAATAAGGTATTAAGGGTAAAATAAATCTAATTACCTGCTAAAACAATTAAAAAACATTAAATTTCGTGGTATAATTGTTGGGTTGTAGGTTTTTATTCTTACCTTTGTAAAGTATTGTGAACCGTTTAGCTATGAGTGAAAAGACAATAGTCGATTTTCAGACGAAGGTGCGTGCATTGATTCTCCAGTTTCAGAGTCTGAAGAAGGAGAACGAAGAATTGTATGTCATGCTCGAGAAGAATGAAGACGACGTGCGTCAACTCAGGCAACAACTCCAAGACAAGCAAAGGGAGTTTGACGCGTTCAAGGCAGCCAAGATGCTGGAGGTTGCAGATGGTGACATCCAGTCGGCAAGAGAAAGACTGGCCAAGTTAATACGAGATGTTAACAAGTGCATCGCAGTGTTATCCGAACAGAAATAATAAACATTTATGGCAGACGACAATAAGACTAAGCTCAACATTCGTCTTCATGTGTATGACGAGGAAATGAGTGTTACGATCAACCGCGAGGAAGAGGTGTATTATCGTGCGGCGGCAAAGATGATTACCGACCGCTACAATGTCTATGCCAAGTTGTTCAAGGGGCGCAAGGGTGATCATACAATAGCCCTAATGACTTTGATTGACATAGCCCTTCAGTATCAGAAGGAACATTCCCGTAATGACACTGAACCCTATGATGATGTTCTCAGCCATCTTTCTGCCGAAATTGACGAAATTTTAGGCAAAAAGTAATTTAATATAAATAAATAATAGTATTATGTTATTGACAATAATAATTTCCGTAGCAGCCCTCATACTGGGCGGTATAGGCGGATACCTCGTTTTCAGGTATGTCCTGAAGGGGAAGTATAATGAGATGGTTGAGGCTGCCGAGAAGGAAGCCGATGTGATGAAAGAAAAGAAGTTGCTCGAGGTGAAGGAGAAATTCCTTAATAAGAAGAGCGAACTCGAGAAGGAAGTGCAGGTGCGCAACCAGCATATCCAGCAGAGTGAGAACCGCCTTAAGCAACGCGAGATGTCGCTCAACCAACGTCAAGAGGAGTTGGGTCGTCGTAAGAACGACCTCGACAATCAGCAGGTGCGTATCGAGAATGAGAAGAAGCTTATCACCATTAAGCAGGAGGAATTGGAGAAAATGCAGCTCAAGGAGCGTGAGAAGCTCGAGGAACTCTCCGGACTGAGTGCGGAGGAGGCCAAGCAGCGTCTTGTTGAGTCGATGAAGGACGAGGCTAAGACAGATGCCCAAAGTTATATTAACGAGATTATGGACGAAGCTAAGCTCAATGCTAATGCAAATGCCCGAAAGATTGTCATCCAGACCATCCAGCGTGTTGCCACCGAGACTGCCATTGAGAATAGTGTAAGTGTGTTCCATATAGAGAACGACGAGGTAAAGGGTCGTATCATCGGTCGTGAAGGTCGTAACATCAGGGCTCTTGAGGCAGCCACAGGTGTGGAGATTGTTGTTGACGACACTCCAGAGGCTATTGTCATTAGCGCCTTCGACCCCATCCGTCGTGAGATTTGCCGCCTTGCGCTCCATCAGCTTGTAGCCGATGGCCGTATCCATCCTGCAAGAATTGAAGAGGTGGTGCAAAAGGTGAAGAAACAGCTTGAGAACGAGGTTATCGAGACCGGTAAGCGCACAGCCATCGATCTTGGAATCCATGGTTTGCATCCCGAACTCATTCGTATCGTTGGTAAGATGAAGTATCGCAGTTCGTATGGACAGAACCTTCTCCAGCATGCGCGCGAAACAGCCAATCTTTGTGCTGTTATGGCATCCGAACTCGGTCTTAATCCCAAGAAGGCCAAGCGTGCCGGTTTGCTCCATGACATTGGTAAGGTGCCCGACGAGGAGAGCGAGCTACCCCATGCTCTCTATGGCGCAAAGATAGCAGAGAAATATAAGGAAAAGCCAGATATCTGCAATGCCATAGGAGCTCACCATGACGAGTGCGAGATGAATACTCTCCTCGCTCCAATTGTACAAGTTTGCGATGCTATCAGCGGTGCCCGTCCTGGAGCCCGTCGCGAGATTGTCGAGGCATATATCAAGCGTCTCAACGACCTTGAGGCCATTGCCATGAGTTATCCTGGAGTTACCAAGACATATGCCATTCAGGCTGGTCGTGAGTTGCGTGTCATTGTTGGTGCCGACAAGATGGATGACAAGGAGACAGAGGCACTCTCAGGCGAGATAGCCAACAAGATACAAACTGAAATGACTTATCCAGGACAAGTTAAGATTACGGTTATCCGCGAGACGAGAAGTGTGGCTTACGCCAAGTAATTAATCTAAATAGAATTAGTTATGGAATACGGAGAAACATTTGAGCAAAGTATCAACAGAAGTGACTATCGTATTTTGGTGGTCGATGATGTGATGAGCAACGTGCTGTTGCTTAAGATCTTGTTGACCAACGAGAAGTTTCAGGTTCTCACAGCCAACAATGGTACCGGTTGCATACAAGTATGCAAGGAGCAGCATCCCGACTTGGTATTGCTCGACGTGATGATGCCCGACATCAGTGGATTTGACACAGCTGTTGAGCTTAAAAAGAATCCCGAGACAGCGGATATTCCTATTATCTTTCTCACAGCCCTAAATTCTCCGTCCGACCTTGTACATGGTTTTCAGGTAGGAGCTAATGATTTCCTTTCTAAACCGTTCAACAAGGAAGAGCTTATCATGCGCGTCATGCACCAGATATCTCTCGTTGCGGCCAAGCGTATCATTGTTCAGCAGAATATCGAGTTGAAACGCACTATAAGCAACCGTGACAAAATGTATTCTGTGATTGCCCACGACCTGCGCTCTCCAATGGCAAGTATCCGTATGGTGCTTAATCTTGTTGTTCAGACTGTTAGTCCCGAGGCAATCGGTCCTGAGATGTATTATCTTATCGACAAGGCTAATCGTGAGACAGAGGAAACGCATGACTTGCTCGATAACCTGCTTAAGTGGACAAAGAGTCAGACTGGTCGTCTTAAGGTGGCATTCCAGGAGTTTGAGATTAGTGATGTAATTACTGGAGTGGCAGACATCTTCTCTCTCATTGCCGAGACAAAGAAGATAAAGCTTACCACCGAGTATCACGAAGACGGGTTGAAGGTGCGTGCCGATAAGGATATGCTCAACACCGTATTGCGCAACTTCCTCAGCAATGCAGTCAAGTTCAGCAATGAGGATAGCAGTATAGAAATAGTGGTATCGCGCAAGGACAACTTCGCAAAGGTGGGCATACGCGACCATGGAGTGGGTATTGCCCCCGACCGCATCGACTCCATCTTCCATAAGGGTGAAACCACTTATGGTACAAATAATGAAGAGGGTAGTGGACTTGGTCTTCAGCTCTGCAAGGACTTCGCCGTGAAGAATGGTGGAGATGTAATGGTGGAGTCGGTAGTAGGTGAGGGAAGTACTTTCTCGGTGCTTGTTCCTCTCTTACAGGAAAATTGAAATATTTAATAATTGAAATATTTAAAGTTTTAAGATTTTAAGATGAAAGCATTTGTATTTCCCGGACAGGGAGCCCAATTCGTAGGTATGGGTAAAGACCTCTACGACAACAATCCAAAGGCAAAAGAGCTTTTTGAAAAAGCTAATGATATTCTCGGTTATCGTATTACCGACATTATGTTTGCTGGTACCGACGATGAACTTAAGCAGACTAAGGTAACACAGCCAGCTGTCTTCCTCCACAGTGTCATCAAGGCAATCAGTCTTGGCGACGAGTTCAAGCCCACTATGGTAGCAGGGCACTCACTCGGTGAGTTCTCTGCTCTTGTAGCAGCTGGAGCACTTAATTTCGAGGACGGTTTGCGTCTTGTTTATGCTCGTGCCATGGCTATGCAGAAGGCATGCGAGGCTGCACCTTCTACAATGGCAGCTATTGTAGGTCTTCCTGACGACAAGATTGAGGAAATCTGTGCTGAAGTGAGCAAGGAGGGATCGGTTGTCGTTCCTGCCAACTACAACTGCCCCGGTCAGCTCGTTATCTCAGGAAATGTTGAGGCTATCAACGAGGCATGTGAGAAACTCAAGGCTGCAGGAGCCAAGCGTGCATTGCCCCTCAAGGTTGGTGGAGCATTCCATTCTCCACTTATGCAGCCTGCCAAGGATGAACTTCAGGCAGCTATTGAGAAGACTGAGTTCTCAGCTCCTCAGTGCCCGGTTTATCAGAATGTTGACGGTAAGCCTCATACTGATCCTGCCGACATCAAGGCCAATCTCATCGCTCAGCTCACAAGCAGTGTTCGTTGGACATCATGCGTACAGAACATGATAGCCGATGGAGCTGACGATTTCACAGAATGTGGTCCTGGCAAGGCTCTTCAGGGTATGATTGGCCGTATCGACAAGAATGTAGCTGTCAACGGTATCTCTTAATCCAAGGATATGTCAAACGATAAGATTATAATCTATCAACTCCTTCCTCGCCTTTATGGCAACAGAAAAACTACGAGGAAGGAGAATGGTAGCATTTCTGATAATGGATGCGGTAAGTTCAATGACCTTACCGCATCTGTACTTAAGTCGATATGGCATAAAGGAGCCACCCATGTATGGTTTACGGGTGTTATACGTCATGCCACAAAGACCGACTACAGTGCTCATGGCATTCCTGTAAATCATCCTGCTATTGTCAAGGGAAATGCAGGTTCTCCTTATGCAATCACCGATTATTATGATGTCGATCCCGACCTTGCCGAGGATGTCGATAGTCGTATGGCTGAGTTCGAGGCATTGGTGGCAAGAGCCCACAAGTCACGTTTAGGTGTTATCATCGACTTTGTTCCCAATCATGTAGCACGCCAGTATGTCTCGTTGTGTAAACCAAAAGGCGTGCGAGACCTTGGTGCCGATGATAACCAATCTCAGGGCTTCAATCCGCAGAATAATTTCTATTATTGTCCCGGATGTTCATTCGAACCTTATCTTGACCTTTATGCCGGCACTGCAGAGCCCTATCATGAGGAACCGGCTAAAGCCACGGGTAACGACCATTTTGATCATAAACCCGGACAGAATGATTGGTATGAGACTGTAAAACTCAATTATGGTGTCGATTATTATGCCGGAGGTATAGGATACTTTAACCCCATTCCCGACACATGGTTTAAGATGCGTGACATACTCTTGTTTTGGGCTTCAAAGGGAGTACAGGGAGTGCGTTGCGACATGGCAGAGATGGTGCCTGTAGATTTTTGGCGCTGGGCGATAGCTGAGGTACGCCGTCAGTATCCCGACTATCTCTTTATTGGTGAGGTATATAATCCAGCTCTCTATAGACATTATGTTGAGGCCGGATTCACCTATTTATATGATAAGGTAGGAATGTACGACACTCTCCGCGATATTACTGCCGGTGGAAGTGCAACTCGTATAACGGGAGCATGGCAATCTACCGACGACATTTCCGACCACATGCTCTATTTCCTTGAGAATCACGACGAGCAGCGCATAGCTTCGGATTTCTTTGCCGCTGACGCCTTTAAGGCAATACCAGCCTTGGTGGTCTCTACATTATTCCGTTCATGTCCATATATGCACTACTTTGCACAGGAATATGGTGAGAAAGGAATGGACAAGGAAGGATTCAGTGGAAAGGATGGTCGCACTACAATTTTCGATTATTGGAGTGTTGACACCATGTGTCGTGCAGATGAAGGCAATCTTACTGAAGATGAAAAGAAATTGGCTGACATCTATTCAAAGCTGATGAATTTTGCCCGCACCGACAAGACTGTCACAGGCTTGAGCTACGACCTGATGTATGCCAATCCCCATTCCGCCTCGTTCAATCCCGACAGGCAGTATGCATTCCTTCGACGTTCTGGTCGCCAACTCCTTGTTGTTGTAGTCAATTTCGACAATCTTGACCGCGATATTCTTCTCAATATCCCCGAGCATGCCTTCGAATACCTCAAACTATCCGATGGTAAGGACGTTGTGGGTGAGGAAATCCTTACGGGTGTCTCCTTTGCTTCATGTCTGTCATCCAAACAGCCTATCAGCATCCATGTTCCTAAGTATGGAGCAGCGATAATAAAAATTAATAAAGCCTAGAAATGGCAACGACTGAATAGGGTGTTTGTATTTTGGTATAATAGTTATCCTAATGTTTAGTGGATAGCCGTTATGAATTTGTAACAATAGAGTAAATGGTTTATATTCCCCACTGCGGAACGTACATTCCGCAGTGGGGAACGTGTATTCCGCAGTGGGGAATGTACGTTCCGCAGTGCGGAATATAAATAAGATACCCGTATTTAAAACATTGAGTTGCCCCGTTATGACAACATTATATTACTCAATAGTTATACATTCATCACAACTAAAGCTGATATAAATTCCCTTAATTTCCTTAACCTTCTAATTGCGAAAGTTGGATTTTATAATCCGATGGTCATGAACACCGGAATGTGGTCGGAGTAGGTGAGATCCTTGGTGTAGTAAGATGAGCCGACAAGCGACTTGTCATGCATAATATAGTCGATACGCACTGGTTTTTTGCCACGATAAGTTGACATAAAACCCTTGCCACATTCCTTGAAACCATCAACCATATTTTCTCCCATCATTGTATTATATACGTAGGAATAGGGGACATCGTTGAAGTCGCCTGTCACAATGCATGGAAGATTGGAGTCACGCATTTCCATAGCCACCATATTGGCTTGGCCTGCACGGACAATCATTCCAAGGGTGTAGTTGCCGTAAATGGCATTAATGAGTGCATTGTCCTCCACCTTGATGCCTTTGTTTTGTAATTTTGCTGCTTGGTGGAGTGTGCGACTGAATCCTGTGGTTTCGAGATGGACGTTGAATACACGTACCGACTTGCCATTGACATTGATATTGGCCCACATGGCGCTGTTGTTGGTTTGCTCAAAGAGGATGGTCTTGGAACCCGTGATAGGATAGCGGCTGTAGATTGCCATATCCTCCCTTCCAATAACCATGTAGGGGAAATAATCACGATATATGTCGCTCACCTTTTTGTCGCCACTGATATTTGTGTATTCTTGGATGCAGAAGACATCCACATTCTCGCGTTTCATCTCGGCGAGAACATCTTGGGCAATGAAACCCGTGGCAGCACGCCCGAAACGGGCGACATTATATGATGCAACTTTGATGCCTGTACCTGTAGAGTTGTCGGACTGGAAGAGTCCTGTCTGGTAGATAGTGCCAATATAGGGTATGCAGCACAATACTATTATGAGTGGTAGGGGAGCGATAAACCAATTGCGCATTATCAGCCAATATACCAACATTATGATATTGGCGATAATAAACACGGGTAATACATAGACGCACATTGCCGAAGCCATGTTTCCTACCGGAGACGAATCTCCACCATATAATCCTACAATCGTGAAGATGCTGATTACTAATTGGAGTATCAGCATCATCAGCGAAACATATTTTTTCACTGCTAGTTTTCCCATATTATTGTGTCTTTATTCAAATATACTTCTCGATAGTCTCTATGAGGTGTTCTACCTTGAAAGGCTTTGAGATAAACTCATTGCAACCTGCATCGCGAGCTTCTTGAATGCTGTCCTGGAAGGCATAGGCACTCAGTGCCAAGATAGGAACAGTAGGATTAACCTCCTTGATGATGCGAGTTGCGTCGAGACCATTCATTTCGGGCATACGGATGTCCATAAGTATCATGTCAGGGTGCTCTTCCTCATTGAGAGTTACTGCCTCGATGCCATTGCGGGCACGAAGGATACGATAACGATTGTTGAGCACATTCTTGATAAGTTCGAAATTACATTCCTCGTCCTCTGCCACCAGAATAAGTTTCATCTTACTGATGTCCATTTCAGGCTTGGCTCTGAGTGTGCGAGAGATAGTGAAGCCTGGCTTTGAGGTGGTGGTGGTGGTGCCTACGTAGGAACCGTCGAAGGGGAATGTGAATGAGAAGGTGGAACCAACTCCCAACTCAGAGTTGACAGAGATATGTCCACCCAATTTCTCTACGATAATCTTGCTAAGAGGCAAACCAAGTCCATAACCGTTTTGCTGCTCAGCATCCTTGGAGACATAGGTCTGGAAGATGGAGTCGATGTCTTTCGGGTCTATTCCCGAACCAGTGTCTGCCACCTTCATTGTGATAGTCTTTTCATCGTCGCTCACGCAATAGCCGAATGTGATACTACCGTTGATGGTGTGCTTGAGGGCATTGCTGATGAGATTGCAAAACACCTGAGTAATGCGGTTGATGTCGGTGTTGAGCATTACTGTCTTTGCCGGTATATCAGCCACCAACTTGATTGACTCAGGGCAGCGGAACTTGAAAATCTGCTTAATGTTGGCACACATCTCTGTGAGATTGGCAGGTGCCTTTTTCATCTGAATCTCGCCAGACTCAACTCGTGACAAGTCGAGTATCTCGTTGATAAGACTAAGCAGACGATTGTTGTTGCTCTCCACAATCTCGAGCATCTTCATACGCTCCTCGGGAGAGTCAGTCTCGGCCATTACCCTCGAAAAACCTTCGATGGCATTGAGCGGGGTGCGAATCTCATGGCTCATGTTGGCAAGGAACAATGATTTCATGCGGCTGGCTTTCTCGGCCTTCCTTATCTTCTCCTCGTATTCCTTGAGCTGCTGCAGAGCTTTGTCGCGCTCTTCGGCTGTTTTGGCCAAGAGTGCTTGAGCTTCTGATAACTTGCTTCTGAGTATTATGATTTCATCTTGATACATGATACATACATCTACTATTTGTTTCAGTTTGCAAAGATACAAAAAAAATTAAGATTAAAGTATCTATTATTAATTAAAATATCTTTATTGCTTTAATTTTAACGTTTTTTCAGGCTCTTTTCGCCTTTTCCCATGTTCCAGAGGTGTTATTTAGTAGATATGCCATACCACGGAAGACATTGAGATTCATAAAGACAAAGTACTTGCTTATCCTCATTCCTGCGAGGGCAGAGGCATAGAATAGTATCTGGAGGATCCAGATGATGGTGTAGATGATACCCTCGCCTGAGAGTACAAGGATAGTGTTTAGGGGAATGAGGGCAAAGAGACATACGGGGGTGATAGTCCATCTCAATACCCGATGCGATACAAATTGGAACGCCACAACCGGATGGCGCAGTGGATTCATCAGTGAGCGCAACCGCCAACTGCTTTGCAGTCCGCCTGCAGCTATGCGTCTTTTGCGCTTACTCTCCTCATGCAGGTCGGCACTGCCGTATTCCATGGCAAATGCCTTGGATGTATATGCTATCTTATATCCCATGCGCACTATCTCCATAGATATCACAAAGTCATCTAGGAGAGTGTCGTCGGGGATATCGGTCATGAGTTGGCGACGTATGACACATAGTTCTCCAGCTGCTCCCATTGCAGAATAGAGTTCGCTGTCAAGGCGCTTGAGAGCGCTCTCATATTTCCAGTAGAGTCCCTCGCCCTGTGCAGCCTCGTCGGAATCACTCTTTGCCATTACCTTCTTTTCGCCAGAAACACATCCCACCTTGGGGTCTTGCATCAGTCGGACTATCTCCCTCACTGCTTCAGGGTTAAGCATCGTGTTGGCATCTGTCATCATGACAATCTCCGTAGATACCTCTTTAATTCCATGCTTTAGGGCGGCTGATTTGCCTCTACGTTCGGGGGAGAATACAATCTTGACATCAGGATAGGTAGAGAGAATGGAATTGGTGTTGTCGGTACTTCCGTCGGTCACCCACACCAAGTGTAGCCGGTCGGCGGGGTAGTCGAGAGAATGTGTATTCGACATTTTCTCGGAGATTATGTCCTCCTCATTGTATGCACATACCATAAGCGTAACCTCGGGCAGACAGTCGTCGGTAATGTCTGCCAGAGGTTTCGCCTTGATTGCCAGCCTTTTGATAAAAACCAGCAGATAAAGAATTAGGCCGTATCCAACATAAGTATAAACCACGATAGCTAGGCACAGCCAGAATAATGTTGTTGTCATTTCGTCTCTATCTCTTCTTGCATGTCTATGAAGTTGCCTTTTTTGTCGTAGAACTCATATTGCAAAAAGGCCAGTTTCTGACTTGGTATGACATTTATACCCATGCCATACTTCATCTGCCACTTTCTCTTCATAGAGAAAATGCCTTGGTTAATGTAGGCTGCCACGTAGGGGTGTACGTGGAGGTTAAATTTCTTAATACCAATCTTGGAGACCATACGGTCAATCTTGCTCTCCAATTGGTCTGTAAAGAGAATACTCGATTTGATTTTGCCCTTGCCGAAGCATGTGGGGCATGTTTCCTCTACGTTGACGTCCATGGCAGGCCGCACTCTCTGTCGGGTGATTTGCATCAGTCCGAATTTGCTCAGTGGCAGTATGTTGTGACGTGCACGGTCTTTCTGCATGTTTTTGCACATTCGTTCATACAGCATTTGCCTGTCCTCTGCAAGGTGCATATCGATGAAATCCACAATGATTATTCCACCCATATCCCTGAGCCTTAGTTGGCGTGCCAGTTCGTCGGCAGCACCGAGGTTTACCTCCAGTGCGTTTTGTTCTTGTCCGTTTTCCGCTTTGGTGCGGTTTCCGCTGTTTACATCCACTACGTGCATAGCTTCGGTATGCTCGATGATGAGATATGCTCCACGCTTGTAGTTGACAGTCTTTCCAAAGGCCGACTTAACCTGCTTCGTAACATTGAAATTGTCGAAGATGGGTACAGTGCCATTGTATAATTTCACGATGTCAACCTTATCGGGTGCGATAAGTCCAACATAGTCTTTCACTTGGTTGAATACCGTCTCGTCGTTGACGTGTATGCCGTCGTAGGTGGTGTTAAACAGGTCTCTGATCAAAGCAACAGCGCGCGATGTCTCCTCGAAGGCTATCTTAGGCCTTTCGGTGGTCTTCTGCACGGTTGTGATGGCGTCCTCCCATCTTTTCAGCAGTATCTTCATCTCGCTGTCAAGTTCAGCTACTCTCTTTCCTTCTGCTGAAGTCCTCACAATCACGCCGAAGTTCTTTGGCTTGATGCTCTGTACCAGTTGTTTCAGTCTTGTGCGCTCCTCGCCCTTTTTGATTTTCGTTGATACCGAAACCTTTTCTTGGAAGGGCATGAGCACCATATACCTGCCGGCAAAGCTCAGGTCGCATGTAAGACGTGGTCCCTTGGTAGAGATTGGTTCCTTGACCACCTGTACCAATACCTCCTGGCCAACCTTTAATACGTTCTGCACACTGCCGTCCTTCTTGAGGTCGGGCAGACGGGTGGCCTTAGAGATGGGGAATAATTTCTTTCTGTCGCTTTGAACTTGCTTGAGGTATTTCTCGTACGAGGAATACTGTGTACCCAAATCGAGATAGTGCAGGAATGCATCGCGTTCGTAGCCGACGTCCACGAAACACGCATTCAGTCCGGGCATAAGTTTTTTCACTTTTGCCACATAGATGTTGCCAACAGAAAAAGATGCCGCCTTCGACTCGCTCTGGTATTCTACCAAGCTTTTGTCCTCCAGCAGTGCTATAGATATCTCTTTCGGTTGTACGTCGATAATTAGTTCGCTTGTCATTCCTTTAACATTGATAAAAGGGGTACTTTAAAACAGAAAGGGTGTGCCAAAATCCATACAGGATCTTGAACACACTCCCTTCATTTCTTTCTTTGAACAGCGTGAGCCTTACTTGCTCTTGTGTCTGTTCTTTCTTAATCTTTTCTTACGCTTGTGAGTAGCCATCTTGTGGCCCTTCTTCTTTTTACCGTTTGGCATTGTTCAAGAATTTTAAAATTATTAATAATGTTGATTATTTCATTTTCTCAATAAATGACTTCGATGGCTTGAAGGCAGGAAAGTCGTGTGCCTCGATGATCATTGTGGTGTTCTTCGAGATATTACGGGCTGTCTTGGCAGCACGTCTCTTCACGATGAAACTGCCAAAACCGCGGAGGAAGATATCTTCCTTATCTACCGCTAAGCTATTGATCACCTCTTCCATAAATGCCTCAACAGTGGCGCTGACCTCTATCTTGCCTACACCTGTCTTGGCTGAAATCTTTTCAATAAGTTCTGCTTTTGTCATATCTATATTATTTATTGTATATATCTTAATTTTGTTGCGATTTGTTGAGAGTTTTTACACAGTCGTTCATAATCGGCTTGCAAATATACTGATTTTCAACGGGAAACGGAAATTTTATTAGACTTTTTTTAGAAAAAAGTGTTATTTTTACTTTTTTTATTGCATTTAATTGCCCCTACACCTTATTATATATATAATAATGCAGGAGCAACTTGTCAATCCGTCAATTTGTCAACTTGATGTCTTGTCAACTATTATTCTGGAAGGTGGAACCTGTAGGAGCGCTCAAACACCTCTCTTACTCTGTTAATCTCGATGAATGTGGTGCCGCCGCCAGTGCCGAATGAACCGCTCAAGTAGGCTATCTGGTCGTCGAGGTCGATATATCCTTTTTGGCGCAACATTCTCACTGCTGCAACGAATAGCAGTTCAGACGACAGGTGCTCTTTCTGAAATACAGGATAAACGCCATAACTCAGATTTAGCCAGCGTTGCAGTTTCTCCTTATAGCATATTGCCAGGATGGGGGTTGGTCCGCGGAAAGCTGCAAGGTTGCGTGCTGTGAGACCTGTTGAACTGTCGGTGATGATACCTTTCACGCTCATCATCTGTGTGGATTCGATGGCACTATGGCACAAGAACTCACGCACTGAGCAGTTGGCTGACATAGGAATCACGATGTCGTTCTCCCTCACCTTGTCCTTCTCGGCTTGCTCGGCTATCTGCGACATGGTGCGCACTGCCTCAATGGGGTAGTCGCCCGATGCGGTCTCTCCGCTGAGCATCAGTGCGTCAGTGCGATAATATATGGCATTGGCAATATCAGTCACCTCTGCACGGGTGGGGCGTGGGTTGTGTATCATCGTGTGGAGCATCTGTGTCGCCACTATAACAGGTTTCTTTGCCATCACACATTTTCTGATGATGCTACGCTGAATGCCTGGTATGCGCTCGATAGGTACTTCAATACCCAGGTCGCCGCGGGCTATCATTATTCCGTATGAAGCCTCGATAATCTCGTCGATGTTGTCCACACCCTCTTGGTTTTCTATTTTGGATATAATCTTGATATCACTTCCTCTCTCATCGAGAATCTTCTGCACAGCCTTCACGTCTGAGGCATTGCGCACGAAGGAGTGGGCAATGAAATCGATGTCCTCGTCGATGGCAAGGTTGATATTTGTGATATCCTTGCCGGTGAGTGCCGGAAGGTCAATGTGTACGCCAGGAACGTTGACACTCTTGCGAGAACCAAGTACGCCGTCGTTCTTCACCTGGGCTATCACAGCAGGACCATTGATACCAATAACCTCCATGTCGAGGGCACCATCGTCAAACAAGATATGATTGCCCACCTGAATGTCCTGGGCAAAGTTGACATACGACACATTCACGATGTCGTGCTCACTGTCAACGTCGGGACGACCGAATATCTTTACCACGTCGCCTATTTTGTACTCAATCGGTTTGGCGCACGATGTAGTGCGGATCTCAGGTCCTTTGGTGTCGATAAGGATACCGATGTGGTGCGACACCTTCCTTGTGTTCCTGATAATCTCCCTGATACCGTCTGCTGAGGCATGGGCAGTATTCATACGCACGACATTAACGCCGGCGTAGAACAAGTCGCGGATAAATTCCACACTGCAACGGCGGTCACTTACGGAGGCTACAATCTTTGTCTGTCTCATTTTTACTTGTCTATGTTGTTGGGGTAAATAAATATCCTGTTATAATTTCTAAGTAGGTCTGCGGGGTTTCCCCCGCTTTCCCCTTCAAGAACCGTGCATGCGACTTTCACCGCACACGGCTCGTGTAATTCTGTTAATTATCTCTCGTTCTAAATAATCGGCTCTATGTGCTGTCATGCACTGCAG
>JALFCW010000006.1 GCA_022771625.1 Prevotella sp. | reverse complement strand
ACTCCCACCTTCGGGATAATCGACCATTCGCCAGCCTCGCGCTTCTGTGCGCCGGCATTTGTCATCACTCCGCAAACCAGCATGAAAGCCAATAACCTTGAAGTCATATTTTTCATATTCATTGATATTTATAATTGTTATTCATTATGCAAATCGGCTGCAAAGATACATATAATTTTCCACTCCACCTAATTATTTAGTAATATTTATAAAAAGAAAAATACGATGTCGGCACCGGCATTAATAGTTGTCAATATAGAAAAAATCAGTCAATACGGATATTTTTTTGATATGAGCACTACTTTTTCGTGAAAAAAATTGTTATTATTGGATGTTTTTTGTATTTTTGCAGCGTTAAAAGTTAAAATAAACAAAGTTTTGGATTTAAAAAACATACATTATGAAAGTATTAAGAAGAACATTTGTCGTTCTGTCAGTATTGTTAGTATCGACATTAGCGGTGGCAGAAACCACCGACGAACCTGTAATAGGAATAGTAGGCCGCACGGATTGTGGCAGTTTCTGGCGTTATGACTTCAACTATGAGACAGTTGATTCCGACGGCGAGACACCTATTGTGCTCTCCGCAGCCATCTTTATGAGTCAGAGAGTGCACGAAAAAGACATAAAGGCCAAGGGATGCGGATTGCTTAACCACTATACCATCACCGACGACAAACAGCGTGCTACCAACGTGACGGATTTTTTCTCTCTCGAAGGAGTGTTTTCCAACTCCAATTACATTATGATAGAGTCCGACGGATTTGGATTCGGTATCGACGCCAAGCGCAACCAGAAGTATCTTCAGGGCAGGGCTACGGCGCGAGTGAATATCGACGCCTTCCTTGCCGGTCGCAAACTGATGGAGGCTGAGGGATATGAATTTGAGAACGTGGTGCTCAACTTGGGTTACTCGCAGGGCGGAAACTCGGCTATGTGGGTCAACCGACTTGTTGCTGAGGGCTATCGCAGCGATGAACTGCCTAAGATTGACTATTGCATCATCGGTGGCGGCCCCTACGACATGTATTCACACTACCGCAAGTTGGCTGAGGATAATGTGTCGCAATATCCTGTAGCCCTGCCGCTTATCCTCAGCGGAATGATTGACGCGGGAGGATATAAGGTGAAGAACGAGGACGTGTTTACAGATGACTTTGTGCAGTATCTGCCCGAACTGTTCGACTCAAAGGAGCATGACACCGACTACATTAACGACTTCATATATAAGACGTATGGCAGCAGCAGCGACAAGAGTCTGCCTTTGGATAAAATCGTGAAGCCAGAATTCTTCGACGAGGAGAGCGAGCCTATGAAGGATATCGTATATCACTTGAAGGAGAACTCCCTTGTATATGATTCATGGAAGCCGGAGAAGACTGATAAAATATCATTCTATCATTCACCTTACGACGAGGTTGTACCCTTCCTCAATCAAGAAAGTATGGAGAAACATCTGGTCGCCAATGGCTATACTTCCTTCGACATAGACAGCTCATCTACGGAAGGTCATACTGATAGCGGCACTCTTTATGCAATATTTGCAGCTCTGCATATCAGTGAATTTGTCCCCACAGGCATGGAGGATGTGTTCCGCGAGATACCGCGTGAGGCAACACATGACATATACAGTATCGACGGTCGCCTGATACGCAAGCAGACCACACTGAGCGAGGCATTCCGTTCGCTGCCCAAGGGCGTGTATGTCATCAACGGACGCAAGATTGTGAAAGAGTAATTTTTCTAACATCATCGTAGTGTTCCACCTCCCACGTCACCATCTCCGACATATACAAATTCGGAAGTCTCACCAAAACAAAGGTTAATGAATTCTTCCCTTAAACAACGAAAATAAATAGATACCTATTTCACATTCCCCATAGCAAGGAGTTCGCTAAAAGAATAAGTTATGGGATAAAAAAACCCCGTCAGGAATCACTTCCTAACGGGGTTCACCAAATAACTTTGTATCATGTAAATTAATGCTTTCTCTCTCAAATTTGCATATAAGCTTCTAATTTTGAGATGTTTCGAAGGTCAAAGCCTCACGGCCTTGCCTTCAATATTTACATCTTCGTGTTACCTGAATAATCTTTTTTACCTTACCTTAGAAGTAATTCACTAATTACCTAATACCTAAATCGAAATAACTAACAATCTTTATTACCAATAACTAAAAACCTAAATAACATGTATGTCGTAATCTAAAACGATTTTCTATCTTTTTGTCTTTTGACGCTGCAAAGGTACGACTTTTTTCTGTTCAACGCAATATTTTTATGACGAAAACTTATAAAATCGCCGTTTATATTGACAAATATCAAGGAAGTTGTGTGCGAACACACAGAATT
Organism: Prevotella sp.; assembly: GCA_022771625.1. GTDB lineage: Bacteria > Bacteroidota > Bacteroidia > Bacteroidales > Bacteroidaceae > Prevotella. The sequence goes on along the minus strand of JALFCW010000006.1, from coordinate 24,000 downwards.
TTGGGTGTTAAGGCTACATTTATTCTTTTTTTAGTATCTTTGCAAGCGAAATAGATGGTTTTATATGATTTGGTTGATTAAGAATGACAGTATGAAGGGCAGACTCGGCAAACTGGTTCTGCCAATTTTTATCGAGACGGCTTTGGTGATGTTGCTCGGTGTGGTGGATACGATAATGCTAAGCCAACACTCCGACAACTCGGTGGCTGCAGTGGGAGTGGTGAATCAGATTGTTAACTTGGCGGTGTTGGTGTTCCAGGTAATCAGTTTCGGCACTACAGTGCTCTGCTCGCAGTATTTGGGCGCCGGACTCAAGGAAAGGATGGTGCAGGCTACGGGAGTGGCTATTGTGCTGAATGCCGTGAGCGGTATGGTGATCAGTGCATGCCTTTACTTCGGTTGCACGGCGATGCTTAAACTGATGGGCTTGCGCCCCGAACTGCTGACCGAGGGTGTCAGTTACATGCGCATAGTGGGAGCGTTTGCTTTCTTCCAGGCTATCTCGCTGGCTATATCGGCTTCTCTGCGCAGTGCCGATAAGGCGAAATATCCGATGATGGTGACTGTGGTGGTGAATGTGCTGAACATCATCGGCAACTACACGCTTATCTTCGGAAAGTTTGGTATGCCTGCCCTCGGTGTGGAGGGTGCCGCGATATCCACCAGTATAGCGCGCGGAGTGAGTATGGTGTTATTGTTTGTGATATTATTCCGCAAGCATATCCCTTCCTTCCCTACCCGACTGTTCAGACCCTTCCCGTGGATTGAGCTGAAGAACCTGCTGAAGATCGGTTTGCCGGCTGCTGGCGAGGAAATCAGTTATAGCGGTTCGCAGGTGGTCATCACGTTTTTCATCAACATGCTAGGCAACGAGGCGCTTATCACCCGCACTTATTGCTGGAACATGGCATTTGTGGTATGCGTGTTCTCTATTGCCATGGGGCAAGGCGGTGCCATATTGATAGGTCATCTTGTGGGAGAGAAGAAGATCAGGACGGCATATATCCTGGGATGCTATACTCGACGCATGGCTATAATCCTGGCAGCATCATTGTCGGTGGTACTCGCCATGTGCGGAGGAAAGGTGTTGTCGTGGTTGACCGACAACGAGAATATTGTGAGTTTAGGTATTATAATAATGTGGGTGCAGGTGGCCTTGGAGATTGGCCGTGCCATCAATATATGGGCAACGCAGGCATTGAGAGCCACTGGCGACGTAAATTTCCAGTTTTACGTCGGCATCACAGTGCAATGGTTGGTGTCGGTGGTGTTGAGCTATTTGCTTGGCGTGCATTGGGGCTACGGACTGATTGCCATGTGGATTAGTTTTGCATTGGACGAGAACATCCGCGGCATGATCTTCATCTATCGTTGGAAGTCAATGAAATGGAGCGGAAAGAGCTTTGTTAAAAATTAGGTATTATAGCATTAGTATATAGGATAATATATATATAAGATGTGAGGCGAGAAGATATACAATTATCAGGGGAACAAATGAGCTGACACCGGCGACAAGGGCATTGAAGACTGATGGCACCGAGGGAAAGGACCCTGCCATCACGCCATAGACCACCGACATGAGGATGACGCCAAAGCAGAGAAGGGGTACTGCCGCGTCACTGAATGCCGAAGGGAAGAGGTCGCCGTTGACACTGAGGAGAATGGCATGAGGGGCAAAGGCAAAGAACGCCACCACTGAAAGATATACAATGAGAGTGGAAAGGCTGAACCGCAATGCCACTCGCTGACGATAGCGCATGGTGCGGAACGACTCGACGAAGCGGGAATGACGAAGAGAGCCGTAGGCCATGCCGCCTAAAAGAAGCCATACGAGCAGCGGCGACTGCATCTGATGGATGTAGCCGCCGAATGCCCAGCGGATACCCTCGCTACTGAGCATGCTGCGCACTCCGCTCTCGGGATTGAGGGCGGCGTAGAGCCAGGAGCCTAATATCATTACCACCTGTAAGACAATCAGCCCCACTGACAGCCATGCTAATATCTTGTTTTTCATCTGAATTGTATGATTGTCTGATTATTCATCCGCATGAAGATTGTCAACATCGATTATTCCCAATTCTATTGCCTTGACAACAAGGCGGGTGGCATTTACTCCCATACGTCCGTTGCCGCCAGGGAATAGTTTCTGGACAAGCTCATTCTGACGTTTCTCAAGACTTTTCACTCCGAAGGGCATTGCCTTGAGATTGGATATCTGGTCCTTGGTGTAGCCCAGGGCAAGATGGCGAAGGAAACGCTCGTCGTATTCGTCGATCTCATAGTCGAGGATAGCCTCCTGGTTGGTGAGCTCACGATTTACCGACAATTTAAAGCGCTCTACAATGCGACGAAGTATGGGTTCGTTGAACACCATCGTCTTGCCTTCCATCACTGAGCGCACATCACCACGAGTGAGGAGTTCGCCGCTCTTAAGGATAATTCCGTCGGCACCGGCATCGAGAACATCTACCCATAGTTTTTCATTGAGAATCTCGCCTGTGAAGATAAGCACCTTGACAGCGGGATATGACTCCTTGGTGTGGCGGCATATCTCAACACCCACGGTGGTGCTGCCCCCAAGACCGAGGTCGAGCAGTACAAGGTCGGGCTGGTTGTCGCGTATGATTCGCCAGTATTCCGCCTCATTGTTTGCAGTGCCTATCACCTCCGCCTCGGGAATGTCGTTGCGGATAATTCCTTCTGTACCTTTGAGTTCGAGGGGCACATCCTCTACTATTATTACCTTGAAATTATTCATGTCTATTTTTATTTTAATTTATTTATGTGGTAGTCGTATTATGATGTCGTTATTCATGCTTCTTACCCCACAACCGCGGCGATTGGTAAGTTCTGAGATGTCGCGCACTATCTGGCGGATGAGGAGGAAGGGTATATTTGCCACTGTCGTGGGTGAGAAGATGTCGCCGTCGGAAATGTCAACATGCGGGATGGAGAGCATCGAGAGGGTGACATTAACGTAGTCGCCATCGACAGCTGCTGAGGTGAGACGGGGCATTTCATCCTGGTTTTGCTTGCGGAGCAGTTCTACGAGATAGTCGAGCAACTGGATATTGCCGAGAACGCGTGGCAAGGGCAAGGTGGAACCAAACCACCGGTCGAGACAAATGGCTGTGATGGAGATATGGAGATGGTCGAACTGGCGCATGGCCTGCCTACTCAATATTGTATATATGTCGCGATAGTAGTTTACGAGGTCGTTAATCTGTTGCAGGTCGTCGGTCGAAGATACCAGTTGGCGCAATCGGTTGGGATAGTACATTGTCTCATGCTTGATAGTTGACATACAATTGTCGATAATGGAGTTGCTGACATACAGTTGGTTGCACTCATACTCCACCCTATGCAATTCGTCGGCAGCAGTCTCCACGTCTGTATTCTGCCTCTGCTGGAGGGATATATCGTCGGCAAGGGCCTTAACTATCTGATTGACGATAAGCGTGAGTTGTTCGGGATATTCGGCAGTGGCGGTAAGCCGTTCTATTGCCTCAAGTTTGTCTGCCGATGATTTGTCGGAGGTGAGGATATTATTTATATCCTTGACCTTCTCCACGCAGAACCGGTAGTAGAGGCGGTGGCGATAGTAGAGGATATAATATGCCGGCAGAATGGAGAGCAGTAGGATGACGAGAATGACGATAGCTACGTTCTGGTCGGCCTGCTGCTTGCGCATCTGCTTGCAATAGGCGGGCAAGGAGGCATCGGCCGATAGCTCCTTGAAGAGACGGGTATATACATCATTATTATATCCGTATTCCTTCCATCTGTGCAGGGCGAGACATGCCACGGCACTCTCATTGCGCATGTCGAGGATGATGTCATAATCGGTGTTGACATTACTGCGAAGCCACTTCACCTCGGGCGGCATTAGGGAACTGTTGCCTTGGCGGAGCATGAGATACTTGCCTCCAGGACAGGTGGTGAGATAGTGCTCGTTGAGATAGATACGACAGGAATCGGCAAAGAGGAGCGTGCGCTCGTATGTGCCGGAGATATTGGAATAGTAGGCACTGTCGGCAAAGGCTGCCGCCTTGCGGAGCGACTCGCTGTAGCCATCGGTATTGGCGGCCGGGGACGACATACTGGCTGTGAGCGACAACAGAGCGAAGATTAGGCGCATCACACCCTTGGGCAGACGGATAAAGAAACGGCTACCCCTACCCTTCGCGCTCTCTGCCGAAAGGAGGCATACCGAAAAGCGCTGACTCGTCTTCTTGTATTTCTCGATAATACCACGGCAGTTGAGGAGACCGAAACCATGATTGGATGAGGAAGTAGAAATTAGAACCTTGTCTAATTCTTCCTGCGTCATGCCCTCTCCCGTGTCGGCAACACTTATCTCCACATAGTCGGGTGATTCGGTAGCATATATACTCACCTTACCGCCTGCGGGAGTGAACTTGCGGGCGTTGTCGGCAATGGTGTTAATCATAAAGAGGGTGAGAACGCGGTCGGCCTTCACTACTGCTGTGGTGTCGGCAACATCTAATTCCACGCCCTTGATATTGAACGAGGTCTTTCCCTTGCGCACAATGTCGAAGATATCTGACACGGGGAAACTCTCGATATGCAGGCTCAACCTGCCCTTGCGCAACTGTATCCAATCGGTGAGAAGGGCATTGTAGTCGTTTATCTTGTCGATGAGTTGGAGAATGTAGGCATAGCGTTCCTGCTTAACGTCGGATGGTTCATTGGGGCGCTGCATAAGCATGCGCACCTCATTGATGATACGGTCGATGAAGGGAGTGACACTATTGATGAGCGACATCTTGGCACGATTCTCAAGACTCTGACGGGCATAGGTCTCGGTGTGCATCTCGCACATCTGGCGCTCCTCGTTGATTTCCTCTATGCGCTCTTGCGTCAGCTCACTGTTGCGCTGCTGCCACTGTTGCCACTGTCGCAACGGAAGAAGGAGAGATTCGAGTTCGTCGTCATGCCTATCCTTGCGCGACAGATGACCAAAGAGCCACAGCAGGAAGAGCAGAAGGACGATGGCGGCTATTACCACAAGAATCATCACATTGAGTCGGGAGGAGGTGGCTTCCAACTGTGCTGCGCGCGACTCGAAGTAGCGGTCCTGACGAGTGTTCTCCTGAAGGTCGAGATATAGGTTGCGGTTGTAGTCGCTCGACGGTTTGTCGTTGACTGCAGCATAGGCAACACTCATCTGTTCGCGGATGCTTGCCACAAGGTCAGGCGCCTGGTTGATCTTCTTGTCCTTGAGGGCCATGGCAAGATAGTAGATGGCAGCCTCATAGTCGCTGTTGTGAGTGAAACAGGAGGCCAGTGAGCGGTAGCCGCCTGCTATCTGATAGATATCGCCATATTCCACAAAATAACTTAGTGCATTCTGACTCATCACTGCCGCAATGAGCGAGTCGGGTGTCTCGTCGGCATCTGCAATAAGGCGGATGGCAGGGTTTTCATTGAGCAGACGATGGCGGTCGGATGATTCGAGCAAATGTGCGGCAATCGACTGTAAGGAGTTGGCCATAAAGTATTTATACCCACTGCGCGAAGCGATGACATAACACTCCACAAGTCGCTCTAACTCCTGTTGTTGGATTTCACTTTCCGTACCGGAACTGATGATACCGCCTGCACCCACATTGTAGAGATAGCTGAGATACTGGGCTGTGTCGCGACGCACCTCGCCATTGGGATTGATGGCATTGAGAGCGGTGGCCGACTGTGGGAGTAGGCCTACATAATAATAATAGGTGGAACTGACGATAGCATACTCTGACGATGCGTAGATCATGCGCCGGCGGAGACGGGCATCCAATTTGGCCTCCTCGTTGATACGGTTGAAACGTTGCTGGGCTCGTTCGCGATGGTCGTAATATTCGCGATTGCGCGACATACGCTGGCAAAGGCGCATCTGCTGTATGTCGGCAATGAGCAGTTCTATCTGATTGTCGGTAATCGACGAGACTACACCCAAGAGGGAGTCGGCATGGGAATAGTCCATGCGCATGATATCCACAAATGCCATATTGTTGAGTGCCTCGGCACGGCAATCCTCATCTACATCAAGCGAAAGGACTTGACGGGCATAGTGGAGGGTGGAATCAAGATTACGATAGTGGTAGGCATAGGAAAGGGCGTTCAACCTGTCCGCCTCGCCTCTATCCTTATGCGAACAAGCTGAAAAAGACAAAAGGCTCCATAGGACAACAAGTCCTACGAAACCCTTTGTATATATATTATGCGCGAGCCTTGGCAATATATCCAAGAGCCTCGGCACACTTGTCGGAGATGGCCTTCCAATCACCGGCGGCTATGACATCCTTGGGGAAGAGCTTGGATCCCATACCCACACAGAACACTCCGGCCTTAATCCATGAAGTGAGGTTCTCCTCGTCGGGAGACACACCACCTGTTACCATCAACTTCGACCATGGCATCGGAGCCATAAGACCCTTTACGAGCTTGGTGCCGAGCACATCTCCAGGGAATATCTTGCAAAGATCGCAACCAGTTTCTTGGGCGGCGCCTACCTCCGACACACTGCCACAACCGGGGGTGTAGGGAATGAGACGACGATTGCAAATCTTCGACACTTCGGGGTTGAACAGAGGACCAACTACGAAGCATGCGCCCAACTGGATGTAGAGGGCTGCAGTGGCGGGATCAACTACCGAACCTACACCAAGGGCGAGGTCGGGGCACTCCGTGGCGGCATACTTAACCACTTCGGCAAACACCTCGTGGGCAAAGTCACCGCGATTGGTAAACTCAAAGGCCCTGACTCCACCGTCATAGCAGGCCTTCACTACTTTCTTCGCTACTTCTGCGTCCTTGTGATAGAACACGGGAACCATTCCTGTTGCTCCCATCTTACCAAGAACTGCTATCTTATCAAATTTTGCCATTTTGAATATAAAAAAATTATCTTTGTACACGACCAGAGGCATCGCCACCTGCAAGAGCCTCAACCTCTTCCTTGCTCACCATATTGAAGTCGCCGGGGATAGTGTGCTTCAAGGCAGAAGCAGCTACGGCAAACTCAAGGGCTGCACCCTGGTTGTCGGGATAAGTGAGAAGACCATGAATAAGACCACCAGAGAAGGAGTCACCACCACCTACACGGTCGATAATAGGCATGATGTCGTAGTGCTTGCTCTGGTAGAACTCCTTACCATTATATATAAGGGCCTTCCAACCGTTGTGTGTGGCTGAGAGTGACTCACGGAGAGTGGAAACAACATACTTGAAACCAAACTCCTTCATCATGCCCTGGAAGATGCCGTAGTATCCCTCGGCGTCGGTCTTGCCACCCTCTACATCAGCCTCTGGCTTGAATCCGAGACAGAGCTGGGCGTCTTCCTCATTACCGATACATACGTCAACATACTTCATCAGAGGCTTCATGATGCTCTGAGCCTTCTCGGATGTCCATAACTTCTTGCGGAAATTGAGATCGACAGACACTGTCACACCATGACGCTTGGCAGCCTCGCATGCCAAACGGGTGAGCTCGGCTGCCTTGTCGCTGATGGCGGGGGTGATACCACTCCAGTGGAACCAGTCGGCACCCTCCATGATTGCGTCGAAATCAAAGTCGGAAGCATCTGCCTCGGCAATCGAACTGCCGGCACGGTCGTAAATAACCTTCGACGGACGCATAGAGGCACCAGTCTCAAGATAATAGATGCCTACACGGTTGCCACCGCGGGCAATATATTCGGTGTGAACTCCAAACTTGCGCAGGGCGTTGACGGCACACTGGCCAATCTCGTGCTTGGGCAACTTTGACACAAAATATGCATCATGACCATAATTGGCGCAACTAACTGCCACATTTGCCTCGCCGCCACCATATACGACGTCGAAATACTCACTCTGCACAAATCTTTTCTGTCCTGGAGAAGACAGACGGAGCATAATCTCTCCCAATGTTACTACTTTTGCCATTTCTTTCTAAAATTTAATTGTATTTGTAGATTCATTTTTTTTGTTTGCGCAACAAAATTACGCTAATTTATCGAATTGACAAAGAAAAAAGAAGAAAATCTGCATTTTTTTGCATTTTTTTTAGCTATGCATTAGCACAATTCGTTTTTTATTGGTAATTTTGCACAAAATTTCAACTAAAGAATATGGCAAACGACAGAATTCGAATTAAGGATATCGCAATACGTGCGGGGGTATCTGTGGGTACAGTGGATCGTGTGCTCCACAACCGCCCCAGTGTGTCGAAGGAGGCCAGGGACAAGGTGGAAAAAGCTCTTGAGGAGATGGACTACCAGCCTAACATGTATGCCAGTGCTCTCGCATATAACAAAACATATAATTTTATATGTATTATGCCAAAGCACGAGTCGGAGGCTTACTGGCAGGAAGTGGAGGACGGTGCTATGTGCGCATGCCACCACAGAAGAGACTTCCAGGTGAACGTGGAGATGATGTATTATCGCAGATTCAACCAAAGCACTTTCACCAAGGTGACCCAGGAATGCTTGGCGAAAAAGCCCGACGGTGTGGTGATTGTGCCTTCAACGCTCGACGTGACAAGGACATTCACCGACAAACTGCATGACGAGAACATCCCTTTCATCATGCTCGACTCATATATGCCCGACTTGCGCCCTCTGTCGTTCTATGGCCAGGACTCTTTCTGCAGCGGATATTTCGCAGGAAGGATGCTAATGCTCATCGCATCGAAGGAAAAGGAAATAATGATGATGAAGCAAATGCTCAACGGAAACGTGGCAAGCAAACAGCAGGAAAACCGAGAGACGGGATTCAGGCATTACATGAGAGACCACTTCCCCAATGTGACTATCACTGAGGTAAACCTGCCGCTTGACGTGGAAAGAGAAAAATACAACGACATCCTGGAGAATTTCTTCACGAAACATCCCGACGTGCACCATTGCATCACATTCAACTCGAAGGCGCATATCGTAGGGGAATTCTTATTGAGAAGCAACCGACGCAACGTGCAGATCATGGGTTATGACATGGTAAACAAAAACAAGGAGTGCGTGAAGCAAGGGTCTATCTCATTCCTCATAGCTCAGCATGGATATATGCAGGGTTACTCGAGTATCGACTCCCTCTTCCAGGCTATAGTGCTAAAAAAGGAGGTGACGCCTGTGAATTATGTGCCTATAGAATTGCTCACAAAGGAAAACGTGGAGTTCTATCGAAGGGAACAGCTTTAGAATATTGAAAATTGAAAATTGAAAATTGAAAGTTGAAAATTGAAAATTGAAAATTGAAAATCATAATAAAAAACAAACAATGGAAAAAACTTATCTGAAAATTAACAGGGCCGACTCAGTGGTAGTTTGCCTTGAAGCAATGAAAAAAGGTGAAACAGTGGAAGTGGATGGTAAAGCTATCACTCTCAACCAAGACACACCTGCGGGACACAAGGTGCTCATCAACGATGCTCCCGCTGGAACGAACATTATTAAATATGGATATCCCATCGGTCATGCCATCACCGACCTGAAGGCTGGTGACTGGGTAAATGAGAATAATCTCAAGACCAACCTCAAGGGTACACTGACGTATGCCTACGAACCAGTGAACGACGAACTGAACATCGCCAAGGAAAACCGCACCTTTGAGGGATACGTAAGGAAAAACGGTGATGTAGGTGTGCGCAACGAGATATGGATTGTGCCTACAGTGGGATGCGTAAATGGTATTGCAGAGCGACTCGCTGACCAATTGCGCAAGGAAACTGGAGAGAAGAACATCGACGCTGTGTATGCATGGCATCATAACTACGGTTGCTCGCAGTTGAGCGGGGATCATGAGAACACACGAAAGATTCTGCGTGACATCACCCTGCATCCAAATGCTGGTGGCGTACTAGTTCTCGGACTCGGTTGCGAAAACAACCAACCCGACTTGTTTGAACAACTGCTCGGCGAATATGACCACGAAAGAATAAAATTCCTCGTGACTCAGCGCGTGGATGGCGACGAGGTGGAGGCTGGTATGGAAATACTGCGCGACTTGTATGCCAAGGCTTCGAAAGACAAGAGAGAGACTGTGCCTGTGAGCAAACTGCGCGTGGGTCTGAAATGCGGCGGAAGTGACGGATTCAGCGGTATCACCGCCAATCCTCTCGTGGGCGAGTTCTCCGACTGGCTTGTAGCACAGGATGGAACATCTATCCTCACCGAGGTGCCGGAGATGTTCGGTGCCGAGACTATTCTTATGAACAGATGCAAAACCACCGAACTGTTTGACAAGACAGTGTCGATGGTGAACAACTTCAAGGAATATTTCCTCAGCCATGGTGAACCAGTGGGTGAAAATCCGTCGCCGGGCAACAAGGCAGGTGGTATATCCACTCTCGAGGACAAGGCTTTGGGATGTACACAGAAATGTGGCAAGGCTCCTGTGAGCGGTGTTCTTGAATATGGTGACCGTCTGCAGACCAACGGTCTCAACTTATTGTCGGCACCTGGCAATGACCTCGTGGCATCAACGGCTTTGGCATCTGCCGGTTGCCAGATAGTGCTCTTCACAACAGGACGAGGCACGCCCTTCGGTACATTCGTACCCACAATGAAGATTGCCACCAACCCTACCCTCGCACAGCGCAAGCCTAATTGGATTGACTTCAGTGCAGGACAGCTTATCGAGGGAAAGACAATGGAGCAACTGTTGCCCGAGTTCATCGACAAGATCCTGGCTGTGGCAAGTGGCGAGAAGGCTCGCAACGAGGCTAACGGATATAGGGAGATATCGATTTTCAAGAACGGAGTTACGTTGTAAACATTGGCGTGACGCTTAAAAATAAGCGTCACGCCTTAAAATAAAAAAAGATTGGACAGGAAAGGAATTATCGCACTCAGCCCTTTGGCTGTATTTGTCGTGTTATACCTCGTCACCTCGATGATTGCGGGCGACTTCTATAAGGTACCGATTACGGTGGCATTCTTGCTATCGTCAGTATTTGCTGTAATTGTTTGCGGCGGCATACCCAAAAAGAGCAGTATGCCTATTGCTGAAAGGGTAAGCATATTCAGTCGCGGAGCCTCAACGGGAAACATGATGCTAATGCTGTGGATATTCGTCTTGGCAGGAGCATTTGCAAATACGGCTAAGGTGATGGGCAGTATCGACGCCACTGTCAATCTCACTCTCTCGGTATTGCCTGGCAACATGATCTTTGCGGGTTTGTTTCTGGCAGCTTGCTTCGTGTCGATATCCATAGGCACAAGCGTGGGCACTATTGTTGCTCTCACTCCAATAGCCGCCGGTGTGGCACAAACGACAGGGATGAGCATTCCGATGCTCACGGCAGTAATAGTGGGAGGGTCGCTCTTTGGAGACAACTTGTCGTTTATATCCGACACAACCATTGCCGCCACATCCACACAGGGATGCAAACTGAGTGATAAGTTTCGTGTTAATTCCTTTCTGGTCATGCCCGTGGCCCTGTTGATACTAATTGCCTATGGCGTTATCGGTTCGGGAATCGAGTCTCCTCACGATGTGGGAGAGGTGTCGTTTCTTAAGGTATTGCCATATATCGTGGTGCTTGTCACTGCTATATGCGGAATGAACGTGATGGCAGTGCTCACCCTCGGTATATTAATGACTGGAGCCATCGGACTTATCGACGGGGCATTTGACGTCTTCGGATTGTTTGCTGCCATGGGCGACGGTATTAAGGGTATGGGCGAACTGATTGTCATCACGATGATGGCAGGCGGAATGCTTGAACTGATAAAGGTGAACGGAGGTATTGACGTTGTCATATCGCTCATCACCAAGCATATAAAGACCAAACGCAGTGCAGAACTGAGTATTGCGGCATTGGTGGGGATGGTAAACGTATGTACTGCCAACAATACTGTTGCGATAATCACGACTGGCGGTATAGCAAAGCAGATAGGCGACAGATTCGGTATCGACAACCGCAAGTGCGCCAGTATTCTCGACACTATGTCGTGCTGCGTGCAGGGAGTGATACCTTATGGAGCACAGATGCTGATGGCAGCAGGACTGGCAAATGTAAATCCTGTGAGCATCATGCCCCATCTGTATTATCCGTATATCTTGGGTATTGCAACTATAACTGCAATTATATTGCGTTATCCAAAAAAATATTCTTAATATTTGAAAAATGAATATTGTTGAAAGAAACTTTATAAGACTTCTAAGAAGCGGTACGTTTGGTGATGACACACCTATCGAACCGATGTCGCAATGGAAGTGGGAACGTCTTTACCAGATGTCCCTCATGCATGGTGTTGCCGCTCTCGTGTATGACGGAATAAGACTTAGGAATGACGAATTCTTCATCAACTTAACTAATGAACAGAGGGAGAAATGGCAAAGAATGGCAGACGATACCGAGGAGAAAAGCAGGCAGATGAACATACTCATGGCAAGGCTCTTCGAGGAACTAAACCACCGAAGTACACGCCCTATCCTACTCAAGGGACAGGCCATCGCGTCACTATACAACTTGCCCCTGCACCGCACCAGCGGTGATTGCGACATCTTCTTCCCATTGGAACCTCAAGGGAAAAAGGCTGACGACTGGGCTAAGGCTAACGGAGAGCAATATACAATGAGAGAAAAGGGGGTGATGCAGTATATGTGGAAAGGAATAAAGGTGGAGCATCATCATCGAATATTGAAACTCACGAATATGTTCCTCAACAGAAACCTGCAGCAGATTGTCAACAAGGAAATAAGATGTTGCGACTCTACATATATATATATTGACGGAACGAAAATCGAGACACTGCCGCCAACGCTCAACTTACTATACACCATGGTGAGAATTGCCAAGTATATCCTCAACGACGGAGTTAGTCTAAAACAGATTGTTGAATTGGGAATGATCCTGAGAAAGATTGGCGACAAGGTGGATTTCATCAAACTGCAACAATGGATTGACAAATTGCACATGGGAGGTATGGCACAACTGGAGGGGGCATTGCTTACCAAGCTCATGAACTTCTCACCTGACGAAATACCATTCATGCAACCTAACAAGAATGACGACATCTCGGCTTTGACAAGAGAGATATTCAATCTGAAAGGCAACCACACTTATGACTGGTATTTTACTCAGGGCAAAAATGTCTTTGTACGCAATACCAACAAGAGTGCGATGATGTGGCATGTCAACCATAGCCGGCGATTCTTCAGATATTATCCCAGTGAGACGGTGACAAACTTCTTCACGGCATTCGCACACTCTCTATCTCAAATCGAGGAATAAAAGAACAATATGAAATACTACGAAACAGAATTCATTATAAAGGGCGATGAGTCGCTCATACAGGACTCGCGCGACATTCTCGCAGCAATGGCTGGCGAGGTGGGATACGAATCGTTTGAGGATACCGACTCGGGACTGAAGGGATATATCCAGCAGGACGCACTTGACGAGGATGAATTGGCAATGATGATCAAGGATTTCCCCTTTGACGGCATGACAGTGACCTACTCTACACGGGAGGCTGAATATCGCGACTGGAATGAACAATGGGAGAACGAGGGATTTGAACCTATCTTCATCACCGACAATTGTGTGGTGCACGACGGAAGACACTTGCCCGACGGACCAGTGGAGACAATGGTGGAAATAGACGCCAAACTGGCTTTCGGAACTGGTACGCACGAGACTACCAAAATGGTGGCGAGACAGCTCATCGAGACAAACCCTAAGGGAAAGCGGGTGCTTGACTGCGGATGCGGAACTGGAATATTGGGTATCATCGCACTCAAACTCGGAGCAGAGAGTGTTGTGGGATATGACATCGACGAATGGAGTGCCGACAACGCCAGGCACAATGCCGTGATTAATGGTGTGGGAGATTACTACGACGCCCTACTCGGCGATGCGGGAATTCTTGATGCGTCGCTATCATTTGACATCATACTTGCAAATATCAACCGCAACATACTCATTGCCGACATGCCAATATGGCAACCACTGCTGAACAAAGGCGGCAGGCTCATTGTAAGCGGATTCTATTCTTCCGACGTGGATGCGCTAATAGCCAAAGCCTCAACATTGGGTCTTGCATTGGAGTCAAGGCACAATGACGGGGAATGGGAATGTCTTTGCTTTCACTTTTGAATGGTTAGTCGGCGCAAGTCGTAGAAACTGCCGTTGTAGATGTTGAAATCCACATAACCCTTGATTCCGGGCAACTTACCGCAATCCGTGTGCTGCCAGAATTTCCACGGGCCTTTGTATTCCACCTTATCTACATAGTAATGTGCTATCCAATAGGGATAGTCGTCGAAAATCTTGTCGCTCAGATATTTCATCTTGAACTTATAATAGGTGTAGATAATAGGCTTTACACCATATTCATTCTCCACGATTTCGAGCCATGTGAGTACACTCTTCTTAAACTCCTCGTCGGTTTGATTCTTGGGTTTATGCTCAACGTCGAGGACGGGAGGAAGATCGCCCGGCTCAAGTTTTACATTCTTGATGAAATAGTTAGCCTGCGATTCTGCCGGAGAATATACACTATAGAAATGATAAGCGCCACGAATAAAACCATATTCGCGGGCATTATAGAAATTATCGATGAAATTATCATCAATCTTACTAGAACCTTCGGTGGCCTTGATCATCACGAAACGCACGGGGCACTTCTCTATCATACCGTTGTTCTTCAATGTCTCCCAGTCTATCTCTCCCTGATAGTGGCTGATGTCGATACCGTGTATTTCATATCCCTCGGGATAGGAGACGTCGCCATAGAGAGCACGCCATCTAAATCCAAATGGAGAGACAAAGAAATAATAGAAGAAATATACGTAGAGCAGAACAACTACACTGCCTCCAAGCCACCATGCCCATCCAGGCATCTTTTGTAAAACACGTAAAAGTACGCCGGGACGTTTCCGGCGTACTGTACTCGTGTATCTCTTTTTACGTGTTTTCTGAGGCATACGCGATTATGCTTGCTCGAGGGCGAGAGTCTTGGTAGGCTGGTCGCAAACCTCTGTCGGACCCCAATACTGGATAGGACCGGGATATACAAAAGCTGTCTCGCGAGCCCATACGTCACGCTTGGATGCAAACTCCTTGAAGGGTGCTCCGTCGAGCTCAACAAGAGCCTTGCGGATAACTGGCTTCATCTCACCGTTGCGGCGCTCCATGTTCATCATCATTGTGATAGGCACACCACCTGCAATCCACTGGTCGGCAGGAGCTGTAGTGTTCTTCACGATAGCCATATAACCGGTCTTGCCGTTGGCGATGAGCTGGGCAGCACTTGTACCGAGAGCGTAGCAGTAGTCGGCATCGAAGTTTGAAGGAGCGGCGCAACGTCCCTCATATCCGAAGAAGTGGTGCTGGGCGGCAAACTTTCCAACATACTTGCCTTCCTTCTTCATCTCGGCAAGACGAGCCTCGCACATTGCAGAGAGAAGCTTCTCGGTTTCGATGAGCGATACCTGTACGTTTCCGTGGGGGTCGCGGTCGAGTGAGAGCTGGCGTGCCACGTCGGCGGGCAGTGTCTCGAATGTAGCGGCATTCTCCTTTGAGAGGTGCTCGATGATATACTTGCGCTGAGCCTCCTTGTCGAGGTCCTTATAGTCGGCACCGTGAGCGGCGAGCAGGTCGTTAAGCTCCTGGATAAGGCGACCGATGGCGGGGATGAACTCGATGAGTCCCTCGGGAACGATTACTGTACCGAAGTTGTTGCCGTCCTCAGCACGCTTTGCGATAATCTGGCAAAGGTCGTCAACAATCTGGTTGAGGGTCATGTCCTTCTGCTCAACCTCCTCGCTAACGAGACATACGTTGGGCTGGCACTGGAGTGCACACTCAAGGGCGATATGGCTTGCAGAACGGCCCATCACCTTGATGAAGTGCCAGTACTTGCGTGCTGAGTTGCAATCGCGCTCGATGTTACCGATAAGTTCTGAATAGGTCTTGCAAGCGGTATCGAAACCGAATGATGTCTCGATCTGCTCGTTCTTAAGGTCACCGTCGATTGTCTTAGGACAACCGATTACCTGGATGCCATAGTTCTTGGCAGCATAGTACTCGGCGAGAACACATGCGTTGGTGTTGGAGTCGTCACCACCGATGATAACAATTGCAGAGAGGTTGAGCTCACGGGCAATCTCAAGACCCTTCTCAAACTGCTCCACCTTCTCGAGCTTGGTACGTCCTGAACCAATCATGTCGAAACCACCAGTGTTGCGATACTCGTCGATTACCTCAGCTGTGAGTTCCTTGTAGTTGTGATCTACAAAACCGCCAGGACCGAGGATGAAACCGAAGAGACGGTTCTCGGGGTTGAGACGCTTGATCTGGTCGAACAAACCAGTGATCACATTGTGACCGCCAGGAGCCTGACCACCACTGAGGATAACACCTACATTAATCTTTGAGTTGTTCTCACTTGTTGCGGGCTCAAACTCAATGATTGGCATACCGTAGGTATTGGGGAAGAGCTTCTTGATGTCTTCCTGGTTATCTACACTCTGAGTAGGTGCACCTTCCTTGATTTTCACTGCACCCTGAAGAGCCTTCGGCAACTTTGGCTGATAGGCAGCTCTCGCAATTTGCAAAGCACTTTTTTCCATAATTTCTTTAATGTTTATAATATGTATAACTACAAATTTCCAAATTTTTCTGCAAAATTAGCAATTTTCAGCGAGAAAAAGCAAGGAAAAGACACTAAATTTGATTTTTTAATATTTTTTTTTGAAGAAAATGGCGCTATCTCGAATATTTTGCTTATCTTTGTCGTAAATATTAAAAGAAACAAATATAAAAATACTAAAATAGGAGATATTATTATGGCAAAAAGAAAAGACCTTAAGAGTATTGTGTCGGACACTTGTGCCGACCTCGTGGCGGAAGTTGTAGCAGTCTCTCTGTATGAAAGAAATGCTAATCACGATAATGTGCTCAGTATCATCAGTAGCATACTCAAAGTGAGAAACGATTATGTAAAACGTATCTCACATCCAGAACCTGGCATGGAGCCAAAAAACTATTTCAAGAAGATTACCGAGGACTTCGTTAAGGAGGTTGACGAGATTGCCGACCAAATAAGTAATCTGCACGCATAATTTATATATATATAAATAAGGTAAACAGAAATGGGATTAGGAAAGTCATTCAGCAGGTGGATACTATACAAATGCTTGGGATGGAAAGTCAATATCACTGAGGAACATCCCGACAAGTATATTATCTGCCTCGCCCCTCATACATCCAACTGGGACTTTCTGCTCGGGCAATTGTTCGCGCAAGCCCAGGGTATGAAGGTAGGATTCCTCATGAAGAAAGAATGGTTCTTCTGGCCGCTTGGCCCTATATTCCGCCTATTGGGGGGAATACCCGTATGGAGAACCAAGCACACGAGCATGACCGACAATTTGGCGGAAACGGCAATGAGGGAAAAGGTATTCCATCTGAGTATCACGCCCGAGGGAACAAGATCGCTGAATACTGAATGGAAAAAAGGATTCTATTATATAGCACTTAAGGCACAGTTGCCTATTTTGCTCTATGGTGTTGACTACGAAAAGAGAATCATCTGCTGTACAAAGACCATCATCCCTAATGGGGATATCGAATCGCAGATGAGAGAGATAAAATTATACTTCAAGGATTTTAAAGGTAAACATCCTGAAAAATTCAGTATAGGAGAGATATAAATGAAATGTATCAAAAGACTGTTATTCAGTTTGTTATTACCCGTTGCCTCTTGTGTTACTTTGGCACAAGATACAATTGCTGCCCCGGAAAAATGGGGTGACATCGAATACAAGGGACACCCATGGGTAGAGAATATTTCCATACCATTTAAGACTACCAGGGGACTGAACAACAGACATATCTCTGTGTGGGCAAGTCATGGCAGATATTATGACGTAAAGAGAGGTGGATGGAAATGGCAACGGCCTAAGATGTTCTGCACCACAGAGGATCTGTTCACCCAAACCATAGTCATACCTTATCTTATACCTATGCTGGAAAACAGTGGCGCATGCGTTTTTACTCCGCGCGAACGCGACTGGCAGCGCAACGAGGTAATCGTGGATAACGACAACAGGAATACCGCAACCGGGTATCTTGAAGTGAATGTCAAGGAAGAATGGACTGATATAGGAATACAGGGATTTGCACAGCGCGATGGTATGTATTTCGACAAGGACAATCCATTCAAGGCGGGAACAATACGCATGTGCCCAACAACTAAAAAGGCAAAAAAGGCCAGTGTCGTGGCTTATCAACCTAATATCCCCGAAGCCGGGAAATATGCTGTATATGTCAGCTATGCATCGCTTGTCAACAGTGCCGACGACGTGATATACACGGTTTGGCACAAGGGACAACAGACCGACATAAGGGTCAACCAAAAGATGGGAGGCGGCACATGGGTGTATATCGGTTCGTTTGACTTTGACGAAGGTAGCAATGAATTCAATCGGGTGACGGTAAGTAATTTAAGCAACTGCAAGAAATCTGTAGTAACTACCGATGCCGTGAGATTTGGAGGCGGTATGGGTAATATCGCACGATTGCCTCTTGAGGGAGTCTATCTTCCCCAAGATACTACGGCTTCGGGAAGCCAACTGCCTCCGTCGCCGCTTGTCAGCGGATTACCAAGATGCTTGGAGGGAGCACGTTATTACACACAATGGGCGGGTATGCCTTACGACGCTGTGAGCAGTAGCAGATTGGGAACCGATGACTATGCCGACGACATCAACTCACGATCATTTATGACCAATTACATTGGGGGCGGTTCGTGTTATATGCCCAACCAACAGGGACTCGGTGTGCCTATCGAATTGTCGTTGGGTGTGCATAGTGATGCCGGATACGGTACATGCGACTCTATTGTGGGTACGCTGACAATATGCACTACCGACTTCAACAACGGATTACTGGATGCAGGTATCTCGCGACAGGCATCAAAGAATTTCGCACAAAGATTGCTCGACGAAATCCCTGATGACCTCGCCAAAAAATTCGGAAAATGGAACAGGCGCGAACTGTATGACAGAAACTATTCGGAATCACGCGTTCCTGCGGTGCCAAGTGCAATCCTGGAAATGCTCTCGCACCAAAACTTCAACGATATGCGATATGGTCACGACCCCAACTTCAAGTTTGCTATGGCAAGGTCGATATACAAGACCATACTGCGATTCGTGTCCGACATGCATGACAAGGACTATGTCGTCACCCCACTTACACCGAGCCATTTCGCCGTAAATATCGACGACGACGGAGAGGCCACGCTCTCATGGCATGAGGTGAAGGATGCCAACGAACCTTCGGCCAATCCCACTGGATATATTGTATATACAAGTGTAGGAAGTGCAGATTTTGACAACGGCATTCTTGTGCAAGGTACGAAGACCAAGATAAAACTCGAACCGGGAGTGTTGTATTCATTCCGTGTGGAAGCGGTGAACAAAGGCGGAAGGAGTTTTCCGTCTGAAGTGATGTCGGCTGCCTATATCCCCGGAGCCACGGCTAATGTGATGATTGTCAACGCATTTAACCGACTGGCATCACCAGCCGTACGCATGGACGAGAACGGCTGGAGATTTGACATCGATGCCGACCCGGGAGTGAGCTACGGCAAGACTGCCGGATTCCTCGGAAGACAGATCGACTCCGACCCTCTCACTGCTGGCAAGGAAGGACCTGGCGGACTTGGCTACTCTGATGAATCGCTCATGGGACAATTTATTGCCGGAAATGATTTCAACTATGTAGCCACGCATGCCAAGGCATTGCATACCGCAGGACTATACAACATCATGAGTTGCTCGGACGAAGCCCTGACATCGGGTTCGGCCAATCTCGACAAATGCCAGATGGCGGATGTCATATTCGGACTGGAACGCAACGACGGATACAGTATAATGAAATATGAAGTGATGTCGCCATCACTGCGCAATGAACTCGAGACATTCACCCGACGAGGAGGCTCTCTGCTGGTGAGCGGAGCTTATGTGGCTTCGGACATGCTTGACGAAAAGCGGGACAACGAGTCAAGACTGTTTATCAATAACGTGTTGAGATGTCATCTCGCCGGAACTTACGACGGACAGAACGATGCAATCTCAGGACTGGGAACGTCGATGCAGTTCTACCATCAGCTCAACGACCAGCATTATGCCGCCACACGCACTGACATCCTCGCTCCGTTGGCTCCTGCCTTCGCAACTATGCTTTACGGCAATGGCAATGCGGCATGTGTGGCATACAAGGGCAGCGACTACAGAACTATCACCATGGGATTCCCATTCGAATGTATCAAGGGTGAGAAAAAACAAGGTGTGGTGATGAGGGCATTGGCGAGATTTCTCTTAAAGAATTAGGAATTAATTTTCAACATTCAATTTTCAACATTAAACATTCAAAATACAATGTATAAGATTCAATCAAATCAATCGGGAAGCCGAAGTATCGACATCACCGAGAAACATCTAGAGACAATCGAGAAGTATCAACTCTTCCGCGACCTTATTGACAGTCACGGATTTGTGGATGAGCAAGTGTTAGACAAACTGAAGTTTAACATCCGCTCTCTACTTGAGTCTGAATCAACAAGAGACAACGACCTGCTCGACCTCTGTCTTGATGTCATTTATCATGCAAACATGAAGTCGTTCGGTTTGCAACAGCTCATTGTACTGTTCATAAACTGGAAACAGCAGAAGGCAGAATAATGGAATACAGACTATCGGATTTTCTGCCTACGACAAAGAAGGAGGTGGAGATGAGGGGATGGGACCAACTGGACATCATCCTCTTCTCTGCTGATGCCTATGTTGACCACCCGTCGTTCGGGGCTGCTGTCATCGGGCGTACTCTTGAGGCTGCAGGATATAAAGTGGCTATCGTACCGCAACCTGACTGGCACGGGGACTATCGCGACTTCCGAAAATTGGGACGTCCGCGACTGTTCTTCGGTGTGGCTCCAGGATGCATGGACTCGATGGTAAACAAATATACTGCGGCTCGACGACTGCGCTCTGAGGATGCATACAGTCCTGATGGAAGGCACGACTGCCGACCGGAATATCCCACTATCGTATATACCCGTATTCTCAAGGAATTATATCCCGACGTACCTGTAGTGCTTGGCGGTATCGAAGCCTCGCTGCGCCGACTGACTCATTATGACTACTGGCAGGACAAGGTAAGACCAAGCATATTGTGCGACAGCGGGGCTGACATGATTATCTATGGTATGGGCGAAAAACCGGTGGTGGAGTTGAGCCGACAGATGGACGAAGGAATACCCGTAAGTGCCATTCACGATATTCCACAGACGGTGTATCTCGCTCCTTCCGATTCCATTCCCGGTGGTATTACTGCCGACGATATCATGCTGCACAGTCATGAGGAATGTCTGCAAGACAAAAAGAAGGAGGCGGATAATTTCAGGCACATCGAGGAAGAGTCAAACATGATGCACGCCCACCGACTGCTGCAGAATGTGGGTAAGCAGACCGTCGTGGTCAATCCACCCTATCCTCCTATGACCACTGAGGAACTCGACGCGGCATTTGACTTGCCATACACTCGCCTGCCTCATCCCAAATACAAGGGCAAGACGATTCCGGCATACGAGATGATCAAGTTCTCGGTGAATATCCATCGTGGATGCTTTGGTGGATGTGCTTTCTGCACTATCTCTGCACATCAAGGAAAATTCATCACGTGCCGCTCCAAGGAGAGTATATTGCGCGAGGTAGAGAAGGTGGCTCAGATGCCTGGATTCAAAGGCTATCTCAGCGATCTTGGCGGTCCATCGGCAAATATGTACGGTATGCACGGGCGTAACCATAAGGCATGCGAAAAGTGCAAGCGACCGAGTTGCATTCATCCGCAGATATGCCCTAATCTCGACACAAATCACTCTAAGTTGCTTGAGGTGTATCGGGCTGTGGATGCACTGCCATATATCAAAAAGAGTTTTATAGGAAGTGGTGTGCGCTACGACTTGTTGCTGCATAGGGGAAAGGACGAGAAAGCCAACAGGGCGGCGGAGGAATATACGCGCGAACTGATATGCAATCATGTGAGCGGCCGACTGAAGGTGGCTCCTGAGCATACAAGCGACAAGGTGCTCATGCACATGCGCAAACCTTCATTCGAACAGTTCAGACAATTTAAAACTATCTTCGACCGTATCAACAAAGCCGAAGGGTTGAGACAACAGATTATTCCATATTTCATCAGTTCGCATCCTGGATGCACTGCTGAGGATATGGCGGAATTGGCGGTGATTACCAAGGGGTTGGACTTCCACCTCGAACAGGTGCAGGACTTTACTCCTACGCCCATGACTGTGAGCACCGAGGCATGGTACACAGGCTATGACCCATATACCCTGCAACCGGTGTTTAGTGCCAAGACACCAGCCGACAAACTCGCCCAACGACAGTTCTTCTTCTGGTATAAACCAGAGGAACAAAGGGCTATCGAACGCACTTTACGTATGATGAACCGACCGGACCTCATAAAGAAATTAGGCATTAGTAATGAAAGTAATAGAAAAACAGATAATAGGCAAAAACCCAAAGAAAAAGCCAGAGGACGGAATCGTCGTAACAGATAATTTCATTGCTGTCATCGACGGCAGTACGAGTAAGGCTACAGAGAGGGTGTCACGATGGTATTCCAACGGCAGGTTGTGTATGAAGGTTATTTCGCGATTCATACGCAAGGCTCCGGCGAATATCACCATTGACGCCTTCCTCAAGGGTGTCACAGAGGCGGTAAGGAAAAAATATTCCTCCAAGCGCCTCGATTTCTATGCTCAACATCCCGAGGAACGTATCACTGCATCATGTATTGTATATAGCCGACTGCAGCGCCAACTATGGATTATTGGCGACTGCCAATGCTTGGTGGGAAAGACGGGGTGCAACGATGATGAATATGAGTATTTCGACAATCCCAAACCGTATGAGTCGGTTGTGGCAAAAGGAAGAGCTGCAAGGGCCCGCCAACTCATGGCAAATGGAGAGGCCACGGTGGAGAGTCTGCTCTGTGACGATGTGGCACGCCAAGCTGTCATTCCCCAGATGATTGAGGCGATGAAGCGACAGAACATCGACTATGCTGTTGTTGACGGTTTCAAGATTCCAAGACAGAAAGTAAAGGTATTCACCTTCGACTTTGAAGCATGGACTATCATCATCGCCTCTGACGGTTATCCCATCCTCCGCCCCACCCTTGCACAATCTGAGGCTGCATTGGAGGAGCAGCGCCAGAAGGATCCTCTGAACATCGGCAATAACACTGCCAATCCATTTATGGCAACCAAGGCTTTCACCGAAGGTTACGCCTCATTTGATGACCGCTCCTACGTCAGATTCACTATATAAATATTATAACTTCTTATTCATCAACGATTGCTGTTTTAATGCCATTAGAACACCCTATCCTAATATCATAAGAACTGTCCTTTGCCCTATTTTCAGAACATCTGTCAGCGCAAAAAAATTATAATATATTGATTATTACAATCACACACTGACAGTGACAGATGTTTTTCAACTTTTATTTTTTATAGTCATGCTCTGATGTATAGCCCTAAAAGGCCTCGCCATCACGGCGGGAGCTGACATCTCTGCTGTGGAGGAATTGCCTCCATGTTTATATTTGGTTCCTCCACAGTGGTTCGTCCTGCCAGTTGCCTAATGGGAAGCCCATCGAACGAGTTTGTATATCGGGGTTATCTTTTACCAGTTTAACCAATGCTTCTGTAAAATCAGAATTGGGCACGATGCTTTGCTCCATATATGCGAGATAACACAACTGATGATACAGCTTGTTTGGACGAAAACTATTTGTTGACACCCATGACTCAGGCAATCTCTGTGGCATAGTAGGCATAGTCGGAAAACGTTTGTTCCATATTCTTGCATGATGTGCGCATGCATTTCGTAGCACAACAGCGCATTTTATCCAGCTCTCCAAATACGTGTATTGGGGCAAATTGAAATCTCTTGCCACTTGCTTCT
>JALFCW010000147.1 GCA_022771625.1 Prevotella sp. | reverse complement strand
GTATTCACGTCGCGGCTCTTTGTGATACTTCCGCTGGCTGAGTCACCCTCGGTGATGAAGATGGAGCTCTCCTCCTTGCGGTCGTTCTTGGCATCACTGAAGTGTATGCGGCAGTCGCGCAACTTGCGGTTGTGCAGATTGGCTTTCTTTGCACGCTCGCGGGCCAGTTTGGTCACTCCCGCCATAGCCTTGCGCTCGCGCTCGCTCTCCTGAATCTTCTGCAGCATCACCTCTGCCACGTCGGCATTCTTGTGCAGATAATTATCCACCTCGGTCTTGATGAAGTCACCCACATATTTGTTGATGCTCACTCCACCATTGGGCACCATCGTCAGCGAACCGAGCTTAATCTTCGTCTGACTCTCAAACATCGGTTCCTCCACATTGATGGCAATGGCAGCGACGATACCATTTCGTATGTCGCCATATTCTAAATTCTTGTTGTAGAACTCCTTAATGGTCTTGGCGATATGCTCCTTGAAGGCACTCTGATGAGTACCGCCCTGGGTGGTATGCTGACCGTTGACAAACGAGTGATACTCCTCGCCATATTGGTTGGCATGGGTGAAGGCAATTTCGATGTCCTCGCCCTTGAGGTGGATGATCGGATAGAGACCGTCACCCGTCATCGTGTCGTTGAGAAGATCTTTGAGTCCGTTGCGGCTAAGGATGCGCCTTCCGTTATACATGATGGCAAGCCCCGTGTTGAGATAAGTGTAGTTGCGGAGCATGGTCTCGATGATGTCGTCATGGAAGGAGTAGTTGAGAAACAGCGAGTTATCTGGTTCGAAGAAGATATACGTTCCGTTCTCATCGTCCGTGGGTTCAGTTTTGTCGCTCTGCAATATTCCCTTTTCGAATGTAGCGGAGCGCACCTGACCATCGCGAAATGAGCGCACTTCGAAGTGGGAACTGAGCGCATTTACCGCTTTTACACCCACTCCATTCAATCCTACGCTCTTTTTAAACGCCTTTGAGTCGTATTTTCCACCCGTATTTAGCACACTCACTGCCTCGATGAGTTTGCCCTGCGGAATGCCTCGTCCATAATCCCTTACCGTCACTCGCAACTGCTCGTCAACGGTAATCTCTATACGGTCGCCAGCATGCATCTTGAATTCGTCGATAGAATTGTCTATCACCTCCTTTAGGAGCACATATATACCGTCCTCGGGCAGCGATCCGTCGCCAAGGCGACCGATATACATACCGGGGCGTGTGCGCACGTGTTCCATATCCGACAGGTGGCGGATATTGTCGTCGGTGTATTCCACCGCAGATTGTTCTTGTGATTGAAGTATTTCGTCGTCCATTGATATTAATGATATTAATGGCTACAAAGGTATGAAAAAAAAATCAGAATTAAGAATTAAGAATTAAGAATTTGCAATCGCATAACGATTTTTAAACAAATTCCGTATTCTTAATCCTTAATTCTTGGGTATTTTTGCGGTCTTACATAAAGTAAGACCCTACAGCGGATATTTTCGCGAAAATTATCAAAGATGTTATCGCGGATTATTTCTCTTCGATAAACTTCTGAACCACCTTGGCATAGAGCTGTGCGGCAACACTCTCCTTGCCAGCCTGCTCGAGGGCACGGACGCGTGCCTGTGAGGCAGCCTTCTTGTCAACAATGAAGAAGGTCTGCATCTCGCTTGTTCCATTGCCCTTGTCACGAATGATAGAGAATGACTCCTTCAACTCGTCCTTGATAGTGGTCTGAACCGAGCGCTTGAAGGCTGCATAGAACTTCTCGAACTCAGTCTCCGAGAACTCGCCGTCGCCCTGCATGTCGCTAACCACCTTACCCTTGATCTCGCTGTCCATCATAGAAGCATAGTTGGTCATGGCACTGTTGAGAGCCATCTGCTTACCCACATTCTTCGACTTGAAAGAAGAGGCAATACCAGGAACTTCGATAGCATCCTCGCTTTGCATCTTAATCATGTGGCGCTCGAGGGCATAATCGAGAGTGCTGGTTGAACCGAAAATCTTCCATCCTTCCTTATTAAACTCCTTTACCTTAGCCTTCAAAGCCTTTTTCCCTGACTTACTCAATTCCTGTGCTGTTGCAGGAACTACCGACAGCATGAATGCTGCCATCAAAAACATAATAATCTTTTTCATACTCAAAAATATTTAAATTAATATATTATTTTCATATACTTTATTATATATAAGTTATTTCTCAAGTAATATCAGTTTTGCCTGCGAGTTGTCCATATTGGGCATGGTCTTACCCACACGGGCACCAATATAGGTGGGGTCGCACACTGTGAAGCGACGACCATCCAACAGCACATAGTCGCCATCGGAGGCTTCTGCCAAATCCACTGCCATGGCAAGATGTCCGGGATAATATATCAACACGGTGTCGAGACCGAGCAGTTCACGAACAAGATGAGAGAGGAGGATCGAGCGGTCCTCACAATCGCAGTAGGGATAGAAGAGGGTTTCCTCGCCGAAGAAGGCACGATCGTCGCCCCAAACCTCATTGTCGTATTTATACACAAATCCTGTCTGCACCCAGTTGAGCAGGCGTTCCATAGCCTCAAGATTCGACAATCCCTTCAGCTTTGCCTTCATCTGGGGATAGAGTTCCTTGGTAACCTCCTCGGCCATAGGTGCATTGGCATACATTGCCCAACGGGTCATGAAGTCGTTGTTGAGAGTGGAAGTGGGATATGTGTCATAGAAATTGATGAGATTCTTGTTAAGACGCACTCCAAACGAGAAATCGGGATAGCGGCGCGAGGTGATAACGCGCTCCTTCTGCAAGTCAACATCCCACTTCTGCTGCGTTGGGATAACGAGCGAAAGCGACGACTCCTTGGGAAACTTAGCCTGACAGATGCTCATGCGCTTTGTCTCAGGACCACGGAGCACGTAATAATTCTCGCCGTCGATGGGGAAATATGACTTTCCGACAATGGAATGGCGACTGCTCATCAGCATATACAGGCGTGTGCCGTCTTCGCCAAGCCTCATCTTATATCCCGACTGCATATACAGGAAGGCAAGGGCGAGGGTTGCCTCATTGGTGTCCTTGCCATAGAAATTGTCAACCAGCGAACTAAGCATCTCGAAATATGCCCAGTCGGAGAGCTGGCGCTCCTCGCGTATCTGCAAACAGTCGTGGAGAAGGTTGTCGAACGGAGTGGCCATCATCTTCTGGAGTGCATCTGCCACATCATTCGATTTCACACTCTTGAGGGTGAAACGACAATCATCACCAATGCGCACCTCACACTCGGTGCCAAAGACATCGAATGAAAATTCGGGGGTATCGATAGTGAGGTCTTGCTTGATGGGGGACACGGGCACCGGCTGCTTATATATCTCCTTCTTCAGACGTATCACTCCGCCACCAAGCGACAAGGCGCGTCCTCCGTCCTTGATGTCGATTGTCACAGAGTCGTCAAGCGGTGTGACGGGCACATCCACCGGCTTTTTGTCAATCTTGTCCTTTGGAGTCAATTTCGGAATCTTCACTGCAATCTCCTTGCCATTGATCTTCTTCAGTCGAAGTTCGGGCAAGGTGTCGGGCTTGGTATATACCACTGGCGGCACAGGCTTTTCCTTAGGTGCGACAATTGGTTTCTCGGATTCCTTCTTAGGCCAAGGCGCACGCAAGAAATCAATATACTCCTGAAGACATTCCTTGCGAAAATCCTCATACTCCTTCAATGCTTCCTTGCGGAACTCATCAAACTCCTGCTTGTAATTCTGTGCGCCTGCCTCAACATTCCATACGAATGTCAGCAGAAACAGTGGTATAATACGTCTTACCATAACATATAAATATTAAATTCCTTTTTCAAGCAAATAAAGCTGAGCCTTGTCAAGCTGGGTCTGTGGACTGTATTCGCCGATTCTGCTGACTACATACGTTGGGTCGCAGAATGTGAATCGTCTCCCGTCAACCAAGAAATAGCAGCCGTCAACATATTTGTTAAACTCCACAGCCATGGCAAGATGACCGGGAACATACACGAGGGCGGTATTCAAACCTACAAGGTCGCGCACAAGATGAGACAGAAGGATGGCACGGTCCTCGCAGTCGCAATAAGGATAGAACAAGCTCTCCTCGCCAAAGAACGGGCGGTCGTGACCCCACACCTCGTTGTCGAACTTATAATCGAATCCCGTCTGCACCCAATTCAACAGGCGTGAAACAGCCTCATACTCAGAGAGTCCCTGGAGCTTTGCGCTCATCTGCGGATAGAGTTGGTTTTTCACCTCCTCCGTCATCGGTGCATTGGCATACATTGCCCATCTTGTCATATCATTGTTACCGAGGACTGAACTGGGATATGTGTTATAGAAATCTATAAGATTCTTGTTGAGACTGATGGTAAACGAAAATTCGGGGTATCTCAACGAAGATATCGTTCTTGGCTCAGTGGCCTCGAAAGCGAAATCCTGTATATCGGGAATTATGAGCGAAAGCCCCATCTCCTTCTGGAATGGCACATCGCATATACTCATCCTTTCGGGACTTTTGCCTCGCATAGGATAAAAGTTGTCATCACCCAACTTATAATATGGTTTACCTGTGATTCGGTGCTTGGATGCCAACAACACAAAAACATGCTCGCGGTCGTGACCCATGCGAATTTTATATCCCGACTGCATATAGAGGAAGGCAAGTACGAGATTGGCCTCGTTGGTCTCCTTGCCATAGAATGAGTCAACCAAATCACAGAGCATCTGATAATATGCCCAGTCGGAGAGATGGTGCTCCTCACGCAACTTTAAGCAATCGAAGAGAATATTGTCAAACTGTGTGTGGAGCATGTTCTTGAGGGCATCGGCAATGGCATTAGAACCCACATACTCCAAATTGAATCGGCAATTGTCGCCCATCCTCACCTTATACTCGGTGCCAAACGACTTAAATGCATAATAGTCGTTGAGCGACGACTTGTCTTCCTGAACTGGCGACAGGGGCTGCGGCTGCTGATAGGGATCCTTAGGAGCACGAATTCTCTCATACAAGGCCTCAACAGCATCATTACCCTTACCAGGCTTGGCGTTTGCCACTTCTTGCTGTTTCTTTTCCGATTTCAAGTTTTCGGGCATTGCATCAGCATCTACAGGAGTTTCCTTCTTCTTTTTCGAAGAGAAAACACCCAAGATCTTCGTCTTCAGGGTTCCAAGCTGCCTACTAAGCCATGAATTTGTCTCGGGGTCGGCATCGTTATTGATTTCTGGTACAAACACCTCATCCTCCGGCAACGGAATAGGACGCTCAACTCCAACTTCTGCCCAAGCCTGACGCACAAAGTCAATGTATTCCGCAAAACATTCTTTGCGGAAATCATTAAACTCCTTCATGCTTTCTGTTCTGAATTCATCGAATTCACTCTTAAAGTTGTCCTGAGCATTGACATTAGTCAAGCAAAGGATTGAAAAGATTCCTATCAATAGTTTCTTCATCTTCCAAATAATTTTTGTTAGCTAACTCGCTGCAAAAATAATATAAATTCTTATAATTTGCAAATTTTTATAAGAAAAAAAGCAAAATCCCTATACAATTTTGCATTGCATAGGGATTTTGACAGCATTTATAGTGTTTTTTACTTATTCTTGGTGGCATACAAACCGATGCATGCTCCAATGAATCCACCCGATTGATGGGTGCTAAGGTTGACTGCATCAACGCCCTGGGCGATAATATTCCAAGTGGAACCATCTAACGAGTAACTGAAGTCGTAATAACGCCCATCACCATGGATGCGAAGCTTGACTGGCTTATCGGCACATTTCTCGCAGAGGAACTTCGAACCTATCACAACATTGTTCTTCTCTGCGCGCGTGAGAACGATGGCTGTGCGTCCGCCTATCTTTGTCTTGCCAAAGGTGAAGTTATATTGTTCGTTCTGCAACAGGGCGAAACCTGCCAGTTCCTTGTCATTAGCGGGGGTGAACATTACTTCCGTCTCGGCAGTGAAGGTATTGTGCTGCTGGCGACGGAACACAGCCGTGATGGGCTTCACCTGATGGATATTGGCATCCGAAGCCTTGATACTCAAGCCATTACTTCCCACATTATATGCCGAGAGGTCGGGATTACGCAGATACATCCAGCGCATGTCGAGTGTGGGACTGTCGAAACGATCTACATAGCTGAAATTACCGGTATTACACAATCCAGCCTCATATTGCAAACCAGCCTTCTTGTTGACTGTGGGCACCACGCGTCCGCTTTCGAGTATTGTGGGCCATCCGTCCTTCCATGTCACAGGCAGCAAATACGTGTCGCGACCTGTGTTATAGAAATCATCCTGATAGGGACGGCAAGCGAGGAACACTGCCCACCAATCACCTTTCGGACCCTGTACAATGTCGGCATGTCCGGCACTTGTCACAATATCGGGGCGGTTGGGGTCAAGTCCCACTCGCTGTGTCAATATAGGATTGCCTTCGGTGTATTCCTCCCATGGTCCCATTGGGTCTTTTGCCCTGAGAATCACCTCACTGTGGAAATCGCATGTTCCACCCTCGGCGCACATAAGATAATAATATTTACCCACCTTGAAGAGATGCGGACCCTCTATCCATATCGGGTTCTTAACCACATGGGTTCCGCCTCTCAGTATTTCCTTCTGCTCACCGATGACGCAGTCGTTCTTCACGTCAAACTCGTGTATCCATATCGAGCGCTCACCCTCATAGTTGGGCTTGCTCGATGGGGCGTCGTTGTTCACTATGTAAGCCTTACCGTTCTTATCAAAGAAGAACGACGGGTCGATACCGCCCACCTCTTTCAGATAAATCGGCTCGCTCCATCCCTTTGCAGGATCCTGACTCTTCACATAGAAATTGCCTTTGCCCACATTGGTGGTAATCATATAGAAGGTCTTGTTCTTCTCGTTATATGAGATTGCCGGGGCAAAGATACCTCCCGACACACGCTGATTGCCGAGAGGCAACTGACTCTCGCGGTCGAGCACATGACCTATCTGCTTCCAGTTGACAAGGTCCTTGCTCTCGAAGATTGGTACACCGGGGAAGAACGAGAACGACGAGTTGACAAGGTAATAGGTATCTCCCTTGCGACAGATGGACGGGTCGGGATAGAATCCAGCCATCACGGGGTTAAAATACTCATTGGCATTGTCGATAGTCTTGTCGAATCGACTGTCATTGCCTTCATAGCTGAAGTACTTGAATGTTGCGGTCTGTGCCATGGCTCCTGTTGCCATAACTCCTGCTGCAACCATAGTCAATAGAGTTTTTTTCATAATAATAATAATTAATTAATAAGATATACTTTCTCTTTACCATTTAAGGTACATCTCACAGTGGCTCTGCCATCGGTAATCTTACCAATCTTGATATCTACATCTCCACCATTGGCTGTTGCCTTGATAACCGACTTGTCTGTGAGAGGAGCATACAACTGATAATGAGAGAGATCCATCAAACCGTTGTCATTGGTGGAGAAGAGTGGCTTGGCGGGCATTGCCAATGCCTTGCCATCAACAAGTATGGAAACTGTGGGAACGACAGGACGCTGGCAGGGTTTACCTGTCTTGGCGAAACCTATACCGTGGAAATCAACAAGCGGTTCATTGCCTGCTCCTTCCACCACGAGATATATACCATGCTTGCCAGTGAGTCCCTCTACGGCAGGAACTGCCACCTCGTAGGTATTTGCCTCCTTGGCAGCATTGGCAGGTACATTTACAACAGCTATTTCCTTACCATTCCATGTTGAATTTGCGTAAGGACCATCGAGCATCACGCGCACACGGAAGGCTCCCTTGCCCTTCGGAGTCATATTGATACAGAGCTTGGTGTTGTCTCCTTTCTTTGTTCCTTCAAATGGTTTGATTCCCTTGGTGTGCTTAGCAAGACCGCCAAAGCCGAAGTACTTGAATCCAACCACTCCGCCATTGGGCACTCCTACAAGGTCCATACTGTTGTTCCATACGTCGAAGTTGTCCTGCATCCACTTCTGGTCGCTCATATAGCATGCATAACCAGCTGAATAATAAGCGTAGGGAGGAAGACCGAAGATATGGAATCCCTCACTTGTCACCTCTGCACCAGTATATTGCATACCGTCGGAAGCCTTGGCTGTCCACTCGTTGTTCTTGGCATAGGGGTCGTAGGCAGTGATGCGCACCACGCCACCCTTTGCCACAGGTTTCTTGTCCCACTCAATCTTGATGGGGGCTACCATTGCCTGACGCGCAAAACCGAAACCACGGGGAGGACGATGATAGAAGACATACCACTGACCATTGATTTCCTGGATAGAACCGTGGGTGTTGTGGGCGGCATTCATACCAACAAGATGTGTACCGTCTTCATTGGGCACTATACCACGTGAATCGACAAGCACACCTCCTGAGCGCCAAGGACCGAGGGGAGAATCGCCGAAGGCATAACGCAAGGCGGAGTTGGTAGAACCCTGTCCGTATTCCGGACCGCTATATCCAGAGAACACCATCACATACTTATTACCTACTTGACGTATGCTGGATGCCTCAAAAAAATTGAAATCACCAGGATTCTGACCCTTATAAAGGGCGGGATATTGTGTTCCCTCGGGGTCGCGAATCACTCCATAACGCTCGGAGGCAGGAATGAAGTAATCGTGAATCTCTGTACCGGGGCGCACTGCATACATATTGTCCTGGTCGAGCTCGTAAGCTGTGGAATGGCGGAAACCATAGAACACGTATGCACGGAATCCGCGGGCATAGTCAGGATCCTTCTTATTGGTGATCTTCTCAACGAATACCGAGGGGTCGAAGTCGATGAGCGAACCATCTACACAAGCTGTTCCATCGGCATTGAGATTGACGGGAGTGAACGGTCCGTCAGGACGATCGCCCTTGCACACCGTAGCCACACGACGCCATCCGCGTGAGTGGGGATAGAGCCAATAGGTTTTCTTACCGGTTGTCTTGTCAACAGTCTCCACAAGGTCGGGAGCGAACATTGTGTCCCACTTTCCATTGACGAAGTATGAGAAGATAGGGCCCTCGTCGCGCCACTGGGTCAAGTCTTCCACTGGTGCCGACCACATGCGGATGTCGGGACCGCAGTAGGCGGTGTAGGTAAGGTCGTGTGAGCCTATGATATAAGCTCTCATCTTACCGGGATTATCGGGATCCTCGAACACGCGGGGCTCGCCGTCGGGCAAGTGCTCCCAAAGAGGGAGATAGGGGTTCTGGGCTGTTGCCAGAGTAGCAACCATTGACAAGGCTGCAAAAATCAGTTTTTTCTTCATATTATTTCAATTTTTTCAATTTTTCAATTTTTCAATATTTTAATTCTTCATTTTCTCATACCTGAACCAATCAACATCCACATATCCACCCTTCTTCTTGGTGGCATAATTGAAGATGGCAAACTTGGAACCCATGAAGAAGCGGGTGTAATCGAATATCATCTTATAATCACCCAGCACCTTTGTCCAGTTATCACCATCTATACTATAATATAAGGTGGCAAGGTCCTTGCCAGGACGGAAGTCGGCATCAATACGGAAATAGACCTCCGTGGTCTTTTTGTCAAGTTCATTGCGATATGCCTCCGTCACCGTCACCTCGGTGATAAGTTTTTCTTTGTCGCTCATCTTGCAGCTCTGGCTCTCAGCAAGGACAACAAATTTCTTGCCTTGCTTCATCACCTTCACCACTCCGGCATCACCATTAAAGGCACTGAATCCAGCCACGTCGCCATCCTTCATCTTCGAGATGTCCATCTTCACTACACCCTTACATTCGGGACCTTCCATCCTCTGTGTCAGAGTGTTAGGGGCGAGATAGATATTAGGCACTACCCTACTCGTCTTGAGACGCATGAATCCGGGACGCTCGGTGAGCGACCATGCCTCATTAACGGGATTGTGATTCCACTGCCAGTCGATATTCATCTTGTCGGAGTCAAACTCGTCGCTCGACACAATTCCTCCCCCGTCATATCCAGCAATGGGTTTACCCATCACAGCGGGAATCTTTCCATTCTCATCGCCGAGCATGGGCCATCCGTCCTTCCATGTGCAAGGCATGAGAGTGAGGACGCGTCCACATCCGCCACGATCTTGGAAAATCACTCCATACCAGTTGCCCTTACCGTCATCAACGATTGTTCCCTGGGCAGCGTATGGGAATCCACCAAACGTAGATTCCAGTATCACCTTCTTCTCGTATGGACCTTGGATATTGTCGGCACGATATACCAACTGACGGCGGGGCTTGTTGCTAGGCCAAGAAATCATGATGAGATAATACTTGCCATTATGCTTGATGACACGACTACCTTCGAGAAGTCCGTTCTCTTCGGCATCACGCTCAAACACTTTTCCGCTCAGTCCGCCTTCCTTCACTCCACTCAAGTCGGGAAGCAACTCCTTCATCTCTCCTGTGCCATAAAACATGTATGCCCTACCGTCGTCATCGAAAAAGAGAGAGGCATCGTGGAAATGGGGAATACGATGGGCGAGAGTCCATCCCTCGCGCGGGTCCTTGGTGGTATATACATATCCCTTAAAAGGAACATCGTTGGGGGAGAAATAGAGATAGTATAGTCCGTTGTGGTATCTCAGTGACGTGGCCCATTGCCCTCTGCCATATACCGTTCCCTCCTGCATGTCATACTTAGGAGTGTCGTGGAGAGAGGGGAATACATAGCTCACAGTCTTCCAGTTTACAAGGTCCTTGGAGTGCATCACCGGAGCACCGGGCATGAGGTGCATAGTGGTAGAGACAAGCCAATAGTCATCACCCACACGGATGACATCCGGGTCGGGCACATCTGCCCAGAGAACGGGATTCTTGAATCCGCTCTGCACTGACAGAACCTTCTCGGCAAAGCGCTTACCGATGATACGATATCCTTCGGCGGTATAATGGAGAGAGTCGCTGGCACAAGGACAGTCTTTTGACGACACCACATGTGCGGTAGGAATCACCTCGGGCAACTTGTTGATGATGGGGTTATGAGCTGCGCAACGGCCTCCAACCTCCTTGCCTACTACCTCTCCTGCATAAAGAGGAACATCGTTGGCATTAAGACCGAGGTCGGCAAGCAGGTTCTCATACACTTTCTTCACCTTCGCAGGCCAATCCTGCTGACCTGTATTGGTCTCGCCTTGGAGCATGAGCATTCCCTTGATGACTCCCTGCTTCTTGGCAATCTTGGCAAGCTCGACGAGGCGGGCGTATGGATTGTTGTCGTAGTCCTTGGTCATATTCTTCATCCACTGTGGCTGCTTCTCAAGATAAGAAGCATAGTTTTGCTTGTCGAAGAGTTCGATTCCGCAACCACCAATGGCGACATTAATAACTCCCACCTTGATATTCTCAGGCAGACGCTCCACCATCTGCCTGCCGAAATAGTCGGCGGGTGTCAAACCAGTGTAGGGGCGACAAAGGGGCGGAACGGCAGTGTGCCACTCTCCCTTTTTCCATCCCAACTTGGCATCATCCATCGAAGCCATCGACATGAATCTCGGGCTCACTCCCTCCATGTCTTGCTTCTCATAACGGGCATTACCCTCCATATTCGACTGTCCGAAACAGAGGTAAATGTAGAAATTCTCATCCTGCGCCTTCATTGTCACAACCGACCAAAGCGCCATAAAAGCGAAAAATAGTCTTTTCATAATAATATTAATTAGATATGGTTATTATTCGGTAATCACCAATCCACCGTTACAAGGGATCGAGATTTGAATCTGCTGCTTCTTGGAGAGTTTCAATGTTTTCAGAGAACCCTCGAGCTTCTCGGTATCAGAGTAGAGATTCAGAAGACTGCCAGCAGAGAACATCGGGAGAGAGAGCTTGAGTTTGACGGGAGACTCCTGGGCATTTATTCCCACAACATACCACTTGTTGCCAGTGCGACGGGCCATGACGCAATACTTACCAGGATATCCGTCGATAAACTTCACGTCGTCCCATGTGGTGGGCACCTTCTTCATAAAGTCGATAGCCCATGAGGGAGCATCCTCAAGATTATTGGGAGCAAGGGCAAAGTGCTGCACAGGACTCTGGAACATGATGGCAGTGGCAAGGGCAAAGACATCAGATGTTTTGCGCTGACTGCCACTCTTGTTGTTGGCATTATAGAACTTGTTGAGAGTGGAACCACCGAAATCCATCGATCCCACGGTGTTGCGGATGAAGGGATGGATGCAGGCATTGCGAGCCTCGGCATCACACATACCCTGAGAGAAATGCAAGTTCTCACTGGCAAGTACAGCCTCGGAAGCTGCATAGGCAGGGAACATGCGCTCCCAACCGCGAGGAAGGGTGCATCCATGGAAGATGACGAGCAGACCGAAATCGTTGGCGTCGGCGAGGATATCCTCATAGAGCTGCATCATAGGTTGCTTGTCGCCACCAAAGAAATCCACCTTGATACCACGAATACCGATGCTCTGCATCCATGCCATCTCAGCACGACGGGCTTGTGACTTATCCATCAGATGACGGGGTCCCTGGGGAGCATCATTCCAAGCACCATTACTGTTATACCACAAATAGAGAGCCACACCCTTCGACTTGCCATAACGTGCCAGTTCGGCAATCTTTTCACGGCCTATCTGGGTGTCCCATAATGCATCTACGAGTACCGACTCATATCCCATAGCGGCAGAGAAGTCGATGTAACGCTTCTGCTCGTCGAAGTTGCACGAGGGGTCCATACCGATAATCCAACTCCAAGAACCACGACCATACTTTGCCTCACTCTTGGCGGCATACTTGGGTTTTACGACATCAAAGGGGATAGTGGTTTCGACAATTGGAGCAAGAGTCTCACCGATGGTGATAGTGCGCCACGGTGTTTCACCAGGCAGGGCAATGGCAGGAGACACATCACCAACACCATTCATCTCACCCTTCTGGGGTTGACCGATGGTATAAACACCAGCCCTCTCTGTCCCCGCAAGGGGGGAATTGGCTGCGCAGAGGAGACGGCCTGCGCAATAAGAACCATCGACGCCAGTCTCAGAAATCAGAACCCATGCCGCATTGGACTTCCCCCCTCGGGGGGCTTGGGGGTGCTGTACCTTAAACAGACACGGAAATGAATATCCCTCGTTCCATCCATTCTTGCCCATAGTGTCATCGAGAGTATAGTTGGTCTCGTAACTCGGAGACGTGCGGGCAAAGCCATTCATAGGGGTACTCTGTGGACAGAGGAAGGTGGTAGTGCCGTCAGGAAGAACAAAACCGGTCTTTTCTTCCTTCACCACAGCCACCTGTGTATTTTCCTGTGCATGTATGCGATACTTGAATGCCACATCATTATCAGATACATGCATCATAAGGTCGAACACCGGTTTGCCGTCCTTAGTAAACGGGATAACCATCTCCGATGCCTTATGACTTACATGCGAGCGCTTGATATTGCGGAGCGAATAATCTACATCCACAATCTTCTGAGCCTCACCTTGAGCCATCTTCAAGCCAGACGAATAGTCGGCAAAATTAAGTACTACTCCTAATGGAGAGGTTTCAATACACGTCACACCATTGAGCGACACAGTATAGGCAGCCTTACCGCCATCGTCGCAGACACACACTTTCAGTCCACCGCTGGGACTTACAATCTCTCTTGATTCTGCCATCGCCGACATCGTTGCGGCAAGGCCCAAGAGTCCTAATAATAATTTCTTCATTATCTAATTACATTAATTATTTGTCCAGGAGTTGTCTCTATATCGTATTCATATACCCTCGGGATAATAGGCGACTGCGGACGAATCTCGTCGGAAACCTTAGGTGATTTCACTATTGCGGGCGCAAGCAGTTCGTTGGGACATGTACCGGTTGCAACCTTCAGCCCTTCTCCTTGCAGAGGAATATATGAGCGCAAGCGCAACGTACCTCCACGACGGGAGATGATGCGAGCCTTGGAGAGCTGCGAACCATCCCATTCGATGTCAACGACGAATGAACCGCGTGCCACTAATCCTTTTACACTACCTTTCTTCCACTGCTCAGGCAATGCCGGCAGTAGATGAACGGCACCATCGTGACTCTGCAGAAGCATCTCTGACACACCGGCAGTAAAACCGAAGTTACCGTCGATCTGGAAAGGCGGATGGGCATCAAAGAGGTTGGGATATGTTCTGCCATTGGGATAATCCTTTGCCACAGCGTCGCTGGGCAACAGACAGAGCATATTGCGAATGATATTAAAAGCATGATTGCCATCGAGCATACGAGCCCAGAAATTTATCTTCCAACCAATACTCCAACCAGTAGCCTTGTCTCCACGCTGTAACAATGTGTTGCGAGCTGCCTGGAAAAGTTGGGGATTGAGTGTGGGAGATATCTGATTGCTCGGATAGAGACCATAAAGATGGGAGATATGACGATGCTCATCCTTAGGATTATCGGCATCCACCAACCACTCCTGCACCTGATTGTGACGACCAATCTGCATGGGAGGCAGAAGGGCGAGAGTATGACTCAACGAGTCCTCATACTGTTCATTGCCGCCAAGAGCTTTTGTGGCGAGTAATGTGGAGTTAAGAGCATCAAAGGCAATCTGGTTGTCCATAGTGCAACCGGCAATAATGGAAGAACCAGAAGCATGATAACCATGTTCGGGAGACATCGACGGAACAGTGACAAGCCATCCGTAATCAGGATGCTTTACGAGATGACTCATATAGAAATCGGCAGAGCCCTTGAGCACTGGATAATACTTACGCAGGAAGTCCTTGTCGCCTGTGAAGAGATAGTGCTGCCACAAATGTTGGGCAGCCCATGCGCCACCATTTGGCCACATTCCATAATAAGCGCCATCCACCGGTCCGGCAATACGCCACAGATCGGTGTTGTGGTGGGCCACCCATCCCTTTGCCCCATAAAGCACCTTGGCTGCTTCGGCACCTGTAGTGGCAAGGTCGCTGACAAGAGAGAATAGCGGGTCGTGACATTCCGAGAGATTTGTCACCTCGGCAGGCCAGTAGTTCATCTCGGCATTGATATTGATGGTGTATTTACTGTCCCACGGGGCATTCATACCGCCATTCCATACTCCCTGCAAGTTGGCTGCCTGCCCTCCTGGTTGCGACGAGGAAATAAGCAGATAACGGCCATACTGATAGAGCAAGGCTATGAGATTGAGGTCGTTGCTATGGTTAAAGTTCTTGACACGCACATCAGTCTCTGCCTCCGAAGCCTTGGTCATCGGAATGTTGAGTTCCACACGGTCAAACTGCTCACAATACTTTTCCACATGAGCGGCAAAGAGCTGATTATACGATTTCTTCAAAGCTTTCTTCATCATCTCTTCACAACGCTTGGCGGCATTACCCGACACATCATGATAGTTGACAAAGTTGGTAGCACCTATAATATAAATAGTAGCAGCTGTAGCGTCATTGACAGTTAGTTTGCTACCATTACCCTCTGCGGCTACAACCTTCACCTTACCATCTGCCTTGATGGTGATGAGACATTCGGCATTGAGTGCCGACGGAATACCTTCCTGCTCTACTCCCTTGCAGCGCATGGTGAGCTGAGCACCTTTCACACTTACCTGCGGTTGAAGTGCCTCAGGACAATCATAACCGAGAGAAAACGAGAGTGCTTTCTTCTTACTCGACTCTATTCTCACGACAATAACATCGTCAGCAAGCGAGGCAAAGGCAGTGCGGGTATATTCCACATCGCCCACTTTGTATCTGACAGTGGAAGTGGCATTCTCGATATTGAGGTCGCGATAATAAAGCCCTCTTCCATCTCCACCGAGGGGGAGCGACGAGCCAGGCTGATAATTAAAATTCAGCTTCACATTGCCCAACGGTAAGAAACGCATACCGTTCTGGGGCGTATTAAAGTTATCGTCAATCATCTTCTGTGCCTCGGCAAAATTGTCGTTGAACACTAATTGACGGATGTTGTCGAGGGCATAACGCCCCTTGGGATTAAGGTTGTTGTGAGGACCACCTGCCCAGAAAGTCTCCTCGTTGAGTTGCAATGTCTCTTGTTCAACACCGCCGAACACCATTGCACCCATCCGCGAGTTGCCTATAGGTAAAGCGTCCGTCCAATGCTCAGCCGGACGACTATACCATAGCTTCAGGTCTTGTGCCATCACTGTCACAGCTATCGACAATGATATAAATAAGGTAAATAGTTTCTTCATTATTATGATACATTCTTGTTGTTTTCTCTTGCCTATTTCGGTTATTTACGGATAACGTCTGCAAAGTTACGGCTTTTTTCCGAGAAAAAACTACAAAAATGTATCATAAATCACTGAATATGTTTCATTGTATCATCAATTCCTTGATAAAAGGCTTTTCGAAGCCATCTACATGTATCTTAACAATGGCTTTCCCTCTCTTTTCGGTGGATTGTAGTCTTACGAGTCCCTCACCGAAATAGGTATTGAGTTCGGTGGTGCGCCATGATTCCTTGCGCCTCATATCACCAGTCTCCACACCAAGAAGACGAATCGGTCCTTCCACCTCCACACGGAATTTTCGAGGTTGCATCTGCTGTATGCGTCCTTCCTTGTCAACGAGAGTAAGACGAATATGGCTAACAGTATTTTTTGCCGTTTCCATCGAGAAATCGGATGCTATAGGCGACAATGTAGTATAGTCGGCATCGAGGCGCACATCTGCCACAGAACCATGGTTGATGAGCGAGTCGCGCATCACCTCCTTACCGCCCTTATATCCCACAGCAAGCACCTTGCCCTGGCGTGCCGGCAACTGGATAGTAATGCAGTTGTCGGGATAATCGGCTGTGACACGAGGCTTAAGCGGCAACTGGGGATTACTCCACATAGGGAAGAAGAACTGCACGGAGTCGCATGTCGTATAGCATCTCACCTCCACACAACGGGAGTCGGTATAAGGCAAATCCCATGTATCTGCCATTGGAGGATACTGCCAGTGGTCGGTGCCTATAGCCTGATCGAAACAGTTATCCCTAACAACGAGTTTGAGATAGTCCTTCTCTGGATTCCATGCGGGATGATAATATGCAGCCTGCGGACGCTCCTTCAGGGTCATGTCGAATGGGCATGAGCACCATCCTTTGGCGGGCCATGGCGACGACTCGCCGAGATAATCCACTCCAGCCCATACAAACGAACCGGCGATGAAATCGTTATCTCTTACGTAGTTCCACGGATTATATTCTACAAAGTCTCTTACCACTGCCTCTCTCAATCCTGAATAATACACAAATGCCTCTGCCACAAACATCTTGCGGTTGGGATGGCGTTTGTGGTCGGCTATCATACGGTTTTCAAGATAGTTGTATCCTACAAGGTCAGTAACCTCACCAAACTTATCGGCAAAGCCCTGTTGACACGCCACCATCGTAGGTCGTGTGGGGTCGAGCTTCTTAACAATGTCGTTGAGTTCATGGGCGCGGTTCACTCCCTCATCATCCGTTTTCCATGCCTCACTCACCTCATTACCGATACTCCATACTATCACCGATGGATGATTCCTGTCGCGCAGCACCATATCGGCAATATCATTATGGGCATTCTCGTCGTAGAACGGTTCGTAATATCCCGACTTCCATTTGTCGAATGCCTCATCGAGAACAAGCAGTCCGAGTGTGTCACATATCGTGAGAAACTCCGGCGAGGGAGGATTGTGGGAACAACGAATGGAATTGCATCCTATACCCTTGAGGGCCTTAAGGCGACGGAGCCACACCTCATCGGGCACTGCCACTCCAAGACTACCGGCATCCTGATGCAAACACATTCCCTTGAGTTTCATATTCTTGCCATTGAGCCAGAATCCAGTATTGGCATCAAAGCGAATGTCGCGGAATCCGAATGGAGTAGATACCTCATCGTTCACCCTACCCTTGGCATCCTTTACGGTAGTGACAAGGGTGTACATAACAGGCGAATCGCAGCTCCACAACTGGGGATTGTTCACTTTTAACGTGGATGAAGAGGATGATGCGACCTTTTTCCCCTTATTGTCATAAATCGTATGGGAAATCTTGCCCTCTCCACCGACCAACTCGGTGTTTACTTCCACATTGCCATCGGTCTTGGCAATGACAAAAACACCGTTCTCCTTCACCCTTGTTGCCCCAGTGGCAGTGAGCCACACATGGCGATAGATACCCGAGCCAGTGTACCAACGCGACTGCTCCTCTCTATCTACATGCACAACGAGGCGGTTTTCTCCCTTTATATTAATATAAGGTGTAATATCAAATGAAAAACCGGTATATCCATAGACATGATGTCCAAGCCGATGCCCGTTGAGCCACACTGTGGCACGATGATACACACCATCGAAGGTGATGGACAAACGACGATTTTTGACTGATGCAGGCAGGATGAAGTTCTTGACATATATGCCCTGACCACCGGCAAGATAACCGGCAGAGCCACCCATCTGCGGGTCGAACGGCAACTCTATGCTCCAGTCGTGGGGCACAGATACTGAGCGGAATTCTTTATTGCCATAGGCAGATTGCACCGTTGCCGAAGTCACCTCACTTGCCGTAACCTGGGCCTGTTCTGGTTCGGTGTCATCCGTCACCTTGTTTTTTTGAACTTTTGCCTTTGTTTCACCAAGTCTCAGGTCACTAATCCCGAGTTCCGCAAGCACTGTTTTCACCTCTGCATGATCCTTGCAAAGGCGGAACGACCAGTTGCGGTCGAATGTCATTCTCTCTCGACTCTTCTTTGGAGCTGCTATCATAGCAAGCACGCACATAATTGTCAGTGTAGTAAGGAAATACCTTTTCATATCATAATAGACATTTTGATTAGTTTGCGGCACAAAGGTAATCATTTTATATGAAACGACAAAGAATAAGTCGGAGAAAAATGAAAAACGGGGAAATAAATCCCCGTTTCTCTATTATTTCTTGAAAAGATGCGGCAAATATTGCCTTAGACAGCGTCTCCAAGTGAGCCACTCGTGATGAGTGCCGGGAGACACGTAGAATTCTACGTTGATACCCATCGACTTGAGGTCGGAGGTCATCTTCTCTGTTCCGAAGTTCTCTTCGCTACCACAGCCCATGAAGAAATACTTCACTTGTTTGTTAAACTTATCAGCATCCTGGAATACGCCGTCAAAGCATGTCTTCACGTCGATGCCGAAGAGGGCACCGCTAAATGTACCGAGATATGCGAACTTGTCGAGATGTGGAAGAACGACGTTGAATGTCTGGAATCCACCCCACGACAGTCCTGCCATGGCACGGTTCTCTCGACCTGTCTTGCAGCGGAATGTCTTCTCTACCATGGGGATAAGGTCTTCTAAAATCACGGTATAGAACGATGCGCCATACTGCATTCTTTGTTCCTCAACATTCTTTCCTCGACGTGGAGAAAAGCCTACTTCAATATCGCCGCTCTCCATAACTACGATCATCGGTTCACACTCTCCCGAAGCAATCAGGTTGTCCATAATATGGTTCATGCGCCCCTGGGTGCTCCATCCTGTCTCGTCCTCTGCCATTCCATGCTGCAGATATAGAACAGGATATTTTTTCTTGGATGTTTCATATTCGGCTGGTGTATATACCATAGCACGACGCCACTGTTTCTGACTCTCGGAATAGTATTCCACCGAGCGCACCTGACCCTTTGCCACACCCATCTGAGGACGATAGTAATCGCCTTCCGTTCCTTCAGCCACCTCTATCTGGCTTGCCATGCGACTGCAACCAAAGATAGTGTATGTATTGGGGTCGGACACTCTAAACCCATCCACTTCGAGGAAGTAATAGTGATTACCCACAACAAGAGGGTCGGTCACACAT
Organism: Prevotella sp.; assembly: GCA_022771625.1. Taxonomy (GTDB): domain Bacteria; phylum Bacteroidota; class Bacteroidia; order Bacteroidales; family Bacteroidaceae; genus Prevotella. The sequence continues at coordinate 33,850 of JALFCW010000147.1, read as the reverse complement.
GTCCATACTCCGTGGATATCCTTTTCCATCGGATATTTCTTTCCGGCTACATCCACTACGATGCTACTTGTCTTGGGAGCAAATATGGTGAAGTGGGCACGGTTTTCCATATCAAGTGAGGGAGAGTCGGAACCAGGAAGATTGGTTTCTGAAGGTATGAGTCCGGCCTTATTGGCTCTCATCTCAGAACCATCGGTAAACTGCCACCAGTTGAAATTCATCAGCTTCACTCCCTTCTCTCCCTTGAATACGAAGTAGAGGTCACGGGTGCCACTGACGTTCTTCTCTATCTCTGCTTTTACAGATGTCCAGTTCTCCCATCCGCCAGTGTTGCCAATCTTTATCTCAGCTATCTTATCACCCTTGATACTGTCGAGATGAAGTTCCATCACTCCACCGCGCATACCGCTTGCCACGGAAGCTGAGAAGAATCGGGGCTGCTTGCTGAAATCCACCTCGCGCACCTTTATATAATCTCCATTATGAATCTCGGTGATATACACACCGTCCTTGGCGTTCTGCTCCAACTTCACACCACGTGAGAATGCCATTGTCTCGGCCTCGACTCGTTGGAAAGGATTGAGTTTGCCAATGGGATCAACACCCTTGTCGGTATGGTGGATGATGGGGAATGTGCCATCAGCATTATACTTAAACTCCTCTACGGCAGCACTTCTTCCGAAACCACCGCCACCTGGCAACTTACCTGTGTGATAGAAGAAATATGAATGTCCCTTATAGTCAGCCACACCGCAATGGTTTGTGAATGACTTAGTATCTTCAAGTGGCATTATCGGTCCCATGTACTTCCATGGTCCTGTCGGTGTATCGCTTATTGAATATGCAATATGCTCGGGCACTCCACCTGCGGCATAGAGCAACATATACTTGCCATTGCGCTTGGTAATCCATGGTCCTTCTGTATAGCAGTCCTTGTATTTCTTGCCTTTCACACGCTTATTCATCTGCGGTGCACCGAATCCTTCTTCGGTTTGCTCCATCATGGTCACTTCACCCTTGAACGACACCATGTCTTCATTGAGTTTTGCGACATATACATTAGGATTACCCCAATAGAGATAAGCCTGTCCGTCATCGTCAATCAATACCGTTGGGTCGATATTGTCCCACTTGCCGTTGTCAAAGAGCGGTTTGCCGAGCGCATCCTTGAACGGTCCAGTTGGAGAGTCAGCTACTGCTACGCCTATTGCCATACCGCCCGACAGTTTTGAATGGGCACATATATACCAATAATACTTGCCATTGCGCTTGATGGTTTGTGCTGCCCATGCCCTGTCATCCGCCCATGAGAAGGTGTCGAGCGACATAAGCGAACCGTGGTCTGTCCAGTTTGCCATATCCGTTGTTGAATATGCCCTCCACTCATACATCCAGAAGAAGTCTGCACCATCTTCGTCATGACCTGTATATACATACATACGGTCGCCATCCACCATTGGAGCCGGGTCGCTCGTAAACCAAGTTTGCACGATAGGGTTCTGAGCCCCGCTGATAATGGGCAGTGCCATTGCTGCGGCAGTAGCCATACAGCGTAAAAAGTTAGTTTTTCCTTTTGTCATAATCAAGATTACATGTTACAATAAATATTCGGGTGCAAAGTTAGGTATAATTCCCGACTTTGCACCCGAAAAATGTAACATATACTTTTAAGTACGTTTCATATCTCAAATAATTGAGACACAAACGGCTTTTTATGCGTTATACTCCTGCCAACTCTTAATCTTGATATCATCGAGCTTCATCGAGCAGAAGGCGTCGATGAATACCTTGGCGAGACGCACATTGGTCATCAGCGGGATGTTATGGTCGATGGCACCACGACGGATGCGATAACCATTGGTGAGCTCGCGCTTGGTATGGTTCTTCGGCACATTGATGATGAGGTCGAACTTATGGTCGGCAATCATGTCCATCACCTTGTTCTCTCCGTCTTCATCAGGCCATGACACTGCGGTGGCATTAACCCCATTCTCACCGAGGAACTTAGCTGTTCCCTCAGTGGCGAAGATGGCATAACCCGATTGCTGCAATCTCTTTATTGGTTCGAGCAAATCGACCTTGCCCTTCAGTCCGCCGGATGAAACTAGGATGTTCTTACCTGGAATATTATATCCGGTGGCAATCATCGCATTTAGCAATGCCTCATTGAAATCATCTCCAAGACATCCCACCTCACCAGTTGATGACATGTCAACACCAAGCACTGGGTCGGCATTCTGCAGGCGGGCAAACGAGAACTGCGAAGCCTTCACTCCGATGCGGTCGATGTCAAACTCGCTCTTGTCGGGACGCTCGTATGGGGCATCGAGCATGATGCGGGTAGCAGTATCGATGAAATTGCGCTTGAGAATCTTGCTGACGAAGGGGAATGAGCGGGATGCACGCAGGTTGCACTCGATAACCTTGATGTCGCTACCCTTGGCAAGATACTGAATATTAAATGGACCACTGATGTTCAACTCCTTGGCTATGCGGCGAGAGATCTTCTTAATGCGGCGGATGGTGGAGAAATAAATGTTCTGTGCGGGGAACACCATGGTGGCATCTCCAGAGTGAACTCCAGCATACTCGATATGCTCGGAAATGGCATATTCTATCACCTCACCCTTGTCGGCTACGGCGTCAAACTCAATCTCCTTTGTCTCCTGCATAAACTGTGAAACCACCACAGGGAATTCCTTGCTCACCTCTGTTGCCATGGCGAGGAAACGCTCCAATTCGTCGTAACTGTGGCATACGTTCATCGCCGCTCCCGAGAGCACGTATGACGGACGCACGAGTACGGGGAATCCCACTTGCTCCACGAAACTCTTGATATCGTCGAAAGAAGTGAGGGCGCGCCATGCCGGTTGGTCGATACCCAGACGGTCGAGCATTGCCGAGAACTTGTCGCGATTTTCCGCACGGTCGATGTCTATTGGGGATGTACCGAGGATAGGCACTCCATAGTTGTGCAGACGCATAGCGAGGTTGTTGGGTATCTGTCCTCCCACACTCACCACTACTCCCTTAGGCTGCTCTAGGTCGATGATGTCGAGCACACGCTCCAACGACAGTTCGTCGAAGTATAGACGGTCGCACATGTCATAGTCGGTAGATACTGTCTCGGGGTTATAGTTTATCATTATCGACTTATATCCGAGTTTGCGGGCTGTATTCACGGCATTCACCGAACACCAGTCAAACTCTACCGACGAACCGATTCTGTATGCACCTGAACCGAGCACCACCACCGACTTCTGATTCTTGTAGAATTCAATGTCGGAGTCGCTCACGGCGTATGTCATATACAGATAATTGGTCAATTCGGGATGCTCGCTTGCAACTGTGTTGATGCGCTTCACTGCCGGAACGATACCACGGCTCTTGCGATGACGGCGCACCTGGGCGTTCTCCTTCTCCATATTGCCCGACTTTGGTTTCAACACAAAACGGCTAATCTGGAAATCAGAGAATCCTGCAATCTTTGCTTCCTTGAGCAGAGCGTCGGGCAGTTCTTCGAGAGTGTTATATTTCTGCAGCTCATGCTTGAGGTCAACGATATGCTTCAGGCGCTCCAAGAACCATACGTCAATCTTTGTCAATTCCTCGATGCGCTCCACGGTATATCCCTCTTCGAGAGCCTGTGCAATAGCGAAGATACGCAAGTCGGTGGGGTTCTGCAGTTCGTCGTCGAGGTTGTCGAAACGGGTGTGGTCGTTACCCACAAATCCGTGCATTCCCTGACCAATCATGCGCAATCCCTTCTGTATCATCTCCTCAAATGAGCGACCTATTGCCATAATCTCGCCAACCGACTTCATCGACGAACCGATAAGACGGCTCACTCCGGCAAACTTGGTCAAGTCCCAACGGGGAATCTTGCAAATCATATAGTCGAGCTGCGGAGCTACGTATGCCGAGTTGGGGGTTCCCATCTCACCAATCTGGTCGAGGGTATAACCAAGGGCAATCTTTGCCGCAACAAAGGCGAGAGGATAACCTGTTGCCTTGGAAGCAAGGGCGGAAGAACGCGACAGACGGGCGTTTACCTCGATGATACGATAGTCATTAGTAATTGCATTGAAGGCAAACTGGATATTGCACTCACCTACAATCTCGAGGTGGCGCACGCAACGGATAGAAATCTCCTGGAGCATCTTCACCTGCTCATCAGTGAGCGAACATGTGGGAGCCACAACAATCGACTCACCGGTATGTATTCCGAGCGGGTCGAAGTTTTCCATCGAAGCCACGGTAAAGCAGTGGTCGTTGGCATCGCGGATTACCTCAAACTCAATCTCCTTCCATCCCTTCAGCGACTCCTCTACAAGAATCTGCGGTGCAAAGGTGAATGCACTTCCTGCCAATTCGCGGAAAGCAGCCTCATCGCGGCAGATACCCGAACCTAGACCTCCCAAGGCGTATGCCGAACGAATCATTACAGGGAATCCTATACGATTGGCTGCAGCAAGGGCATCCTCCATATTCTCCACCGCCTGACTCACCGGTGTCTTCAGTTCCTTCTCATTGAGCTTGCGCACGAAGAGGTCACGGTCCTCAGTGTTCATGATAGCCTCAACCGACGTACCTAATACCTCGACACCAAACTCTTTGAGTGTTCCGTTCTGATAAAGTTCAGTACCGCAGTTGAGCGCTGTCTGTCCACCGAAAGCCAACAAGATACCATCCGGACGTTCCTTGCGGATAATCTCTGTGACGAAGTGGGTGTTCACAGGAAGGAAATACACCTTGTCGGCAATACCTTCAGATGTCTGGATAGTGGCAATGTTCGGATTGACAAGCACTGATGATATACCCTCATCGCGCAGAGCTTTCAATGCCTGCGAACCCGAGTAGTCAAACTCTCCTGCCTGTCCGATTTTTAGTGCACCCGAACCGAGTACGAGCACCTTTGTGAGTTTCTTTTTCATATTTCTTTTATTGGTTGTTGTTGTTACTAAACGTATATTCCGTGCAAAGTTACATTATATTTCAATAATTCCACCATATTTGGTATTAATATTAAGTTTTTTTGTGATAAGCGAAAAGTAAATTGCAACAATAATAAAAAATCTATTGCAATGTGAATTTCAAGCTCTGTACATCACGGCTATTTCCGCCTACCATCACCTCGAAGTCGCCAGGCTCTGCCACAAACTGCAAGTCGCTATTATAGAACTTAAGCATGTCTGTGTCGATATCAAAAGTGACGTCACGGCTTTCTCCTGCCTTCAGGGAGATGCGCTCAAAACCCTTCAGCTCCTTGACAGGACGACTGATGGATGCTGCCAAATCACGGATGTAAAGCTGAACCACCTCGTCGGCGTCATACTTGCCGGTGTTCTTCACATTGACAGTGAGGGTAAGTTTGCCACAAACATTCATTGATGTACCACTTAGTCGCGGTTTACCATATTCAAATGTGGTGTAACTTAGTCCAAATCCGAAAGGATATAAAGGATCATTGCGCACATCGATATAGTTGCTCTGATATTTGCGATACTCTTTCGCTCCCTCAGGCACAGGGCGACCTGTGTTCAGATGATTATAATAAATAGGTATTTGTCCGAGTGCCTTTGGCATAGTCATTGTAAGATGACCCGAAGGCGACTTCTCGCCGAAGAGCACATCGCAGATGGCATCACCGGTTTCGGAACCACCAAACCATACATTGAGAATGGCAGGCACATTTTCAGCCTCCCATGACATCACAGTGGGACGCCCGGAGAAGTTGAGTAGCACCACTGGTTTGCCAGTTGCTACAAGAGCCTTCAGAAGTTCCTTTTGTACGCATGGCAAAGAAATGTCGGCACGCGATGAACTTTCTCCGCTCATCTCCGCCATCTCACCCATGGCACATACTATCACGTCAGCCTCTCCTGCAATGCGCAATGCCTCAGCCTTTGCCTTGGCATCATCAACGCGATCGATTGGTCTGCCAAATGTTGCGCCTTCCTGTATCTTCTCGTCGGCATAGATGTTACAACCTTGGGCAAACAGCACCTGAGCCTTGTCGCCCACAGCACGCTCCATAGCCTCCTTAAGAGTGGAATAACGCTCAGGGATGTCACCCGTTGACCAGCATCCCACCATATTTGAGCGGTTGTCGGCAAGAGGACCTATAAGGGCTATCTTTCCCTGCTTTTTCAGAGGAAGAATCGGCGCAGAACATCCTTCATTCTTAAGAAGTACGAAAGTCTTGGCAGCCATTTCCCTTGCAGCCTTTCTATGCTCATTGTTATAGATGTCGGTCTTCAGACGTTTCGGTTCGCAGAAGCGATAAGGATCGTCAAAAAGTCCAAGTTTATATTTGGCTTCAAGCACCCGGCGGCATGCATTGTCAATATCCGCCTGAGATATCCTGCCAGCCTTAAGCAGTCCCTCCAGTTGTGAGATAAAGGCATTGGAGCACATATCCATATCTGTTCCGGCTTTCAACGCACGTTCGGAAGTGACCGACTGGTCTCCGATGCCATGAACGACAGCCTCATTGATGGAACCATAGTCGGTGACTACAAAACCATCATATTTCCATTCCTTGCGCAGAAGGTCAGTGAGCAACCACTTGTTGCAAGTGGCGGGAATACCATCAATGACATTAAACGACGACATAAAAGAACCGGCACCAGCCTCAGCCGCTGCCTTGTAAGGAGCGAGGTACTGGTTGTACATCCTCACACGACTCATATCCACCGTGTTATAATCGCGGCCCGCCTCGGCAGCTCCATAAAGAGCAAAATGCTTAACGCATGCCATCACATTTTCCTTGCCATAGTCGCCTTGGAATCCCCGCACCATAGCCTCTCCAATGCGACTGCCCAGGAACGGGTCTTCGCCTGCTCCCTCTGCCACACGTCCCCAACGTGGGTCGATGGAAATGTCAACCATCGGACTATACACCCAATTGATACCCTGTGCAGTGGCTTCCTTGGCGGCAATGCGGGCTCCGTTTTCGATAGCCTTGATGTCCCACGAACAAGCCTGTGCAAGAGGAATGGGAAATACCGTCTGATAGCCATGGATAACATCCTGCCCTACGAGCAATGGAATACCCAATCGACTCTTTTTTACGGCAATGCGCTGCAATTCCTTTATCTTGTCCTGTCCCTTTACATTCAGTACAGCTCCAAGCTTACCCTCTTCAGTGAGTTGCGCCAACGGACTGTTTATTACTGCTCCTGTGGTAATATCGTTACCCGGCAGGAGGTTGAGCTGACCGATTTTCTCCTCAAGAGTCATCTTCGACATGAGTTCATCTATAAACTCATTCATCGGTTTCTTTTGGGCAAATGCTGAAGCTCCAGTCAATATTGCCACTACTAATAATAATGTTTTCTTCATACTTATAGGTTTATTGAGTGCAAAAGTACGGAAAAATATTGAGAAATCCAAACGATATGTCGTTTTTATGACGAAATTATTTCATTTTGTCGTTTTTAACATAACTTTTATAGTATCTACTGAACAGAGTGAATGGATTATTTCACTCAGGACATTCATATTTTATCACTCAGGGTAATATAAATTAATGTGAAGCCTCTGTTTGTTTTATATTCCCCACTGCGGTATGTACGTTCCGCAGTGGGGAATATACATTCCGCAGTGGGGAACGTACATACCGCAGTGCGGAACATAGAATAGATACCCGTTATGTCAAAATTATAATAGCTTTAGTGAATACTTTAAGACAACTGTTATCTCACATTCACTACTACTATCCACATACTATAATAATACCCATTCTCTCGCGCGTACGCGCGCACGCGCACGCTCTATAAATTTTCGATTTCTTCTATCACTTCTATCACTAATAGGCTTAAATTACACATTCTCAGCAGTTTAAGCAGTGATAGAAGGTGTGATAGAAGTGATAGAAGAAGGGCTTTTTAACCTAAAATCACGAATAATTAACATATTTTACACCCAAATAACTCCTCATTTTAACCACTCTACACTATCATCCCAAACAATTCACCTATATATTCATTGTCCATCTGGAATACTATGTGGTTTTTCTTGAATACCGACTTATCTTCACAAGGATTCCAGAAACTGATTTCTTCGTATGGAGTATTGGATACGATAAAACTGTCCAGGATGATGTCCGGATCGTTGAGTTTGGGTTCAATCTCGCTTTTCAACAGATTATACAATTGTATTTTGGGATCCTCAAATCCCCGAATGTTCCTCAGCCCTTTGGGGTCGATGAACGACACGCGCTGCCTCTTGCCTTCATTCACCCACAAGATAAAATCCGGATAGAAGTTATTTGCCTCAAAGAAACCAATCCCCTTTTTACTTTCATTGCGCAACAGATATACATCCTTCTCCGCAAACACATCGTCCTTGCGCTCGTTATAATAATTGCGTATATGTTCCACAAATGTTTTTTCGCCCCTATTCAGCGGTACTGGGGATATCTTTATCAGCGGTTCGTTGGTGTTCTCGTCAACCATTATCCTTTTTCCCCGGTCATCCCTGTCAGTCAGGCAAAGCAGAGGATAATACAAGTGGCGATCGAAACGCAAGGCTTGTATCCATTTACTGTTGATTTCAAAATTGCCCTTCATACAGCCCGAAAGAATCTGTTCGCGCAGTTCCTTCAGCCTTTCAATCCATTCCTCTTGGTCCTGTCTTACCTCTACAGTGTATTCATCAAAGAAATTCGGGTCGTTGTCATTCACATACACTGTTTCCATAAATTGTGCCTCCCATTTTCCCTTACTTCTCTTATATGCCCTGTCGATGTAAGCCCTCAAGAGCGAGATGGTGATATTCTCCCATCGTTCCACGTCACGTCCGAAATCTTGGAATTCCATATCAGCCTCCTGTATAACCAATTCATACCATGAGGGATTGGCCATCAGTGTATGCAACATATCAACCGTCAGCTGCATGTTATACCAGCCGCGCTCGTTCTTTAACTGTTGGAGTGCAAAGAATATCTTGTTCCAGTCGAGCAACGACAGATGTTCTTCATTCAGCGTGCCTTTGTATTCGGCCACTTCTGTGCGAACCCTCGTGCCACTGCTATACATGGCCTCAACCCTTGGAGTCCAGTCTAGTTTTATTTTGGTATCTTCCATCATGTCCAATGGATTCACCACTACTGATTTCTTGAAATCATATCCTTGCTTCAGTCTTATCACCTTCAGCTTCGTTTCGCCAAGAAGATTGACTGTGGGGATATCTATTTGGATGTAGTTTTCCTCATTGGCTGGCAGTCCTTCGTCTTCCAGATATTTGCGGAAGGCATCCATATAGTCAGCCCTAACACCGAAGATGTTCAGTGTCTCTATTCCTCTCAATCCTTTTGGGATAGGGCCGGGATTATAATAGCTGTCCAACTTACTGCTGCGTTTCAGTGAATATTCAAATCCCTTGAGCCTCACGCCACGACCGAAGAGTTGGATAATCTCCGAGCCCTCACTGCGCCCCACATTCATTAGTCCCATCACCGACACACGCCAACTGCTCCATCCCTCGTTGAACTTCTTCGAACCAATCAGGATATTTATTGGCGACGACTCATTGTTGATCTCTGCAAACAGCGAAAGCTGTCCAAATTCCTTTGTCTCACACAATATGCCGTTGGCTTCGCAGAGAGCGACCAACTTTGCGCTATCTCCTACGTTAATCACACCAAAGTATTCGGCATTGCCAATGCGAAGTCCTATTTCCTCGTCGCCACCCTTTTGTTTGTCAAGATGAAGCTTTGCATTTGGCAAGTCACTATGGAACAAAGTCTTTATCACCTTATAATATGTATCTCTTGCAAACTTGTCCTCTTCACCCATTCGCATACCTGCTTTAGCCAACACGAAACTGTTGGCAAACAGCGAATATCCGTTTTTGTTCTTGATACCATCATCGGGATTGAACAAACGCTTGATATATCCACAATACAAGTCGGGATTATCCACAAAGTTCTGAATAAACAGCAGTATCTGCACCACGTCGCTCACCTGCCTCTTGTTCACTGTCCTCACGGCATTCACCGAGCCACCCACAAAGATGCCCAACGGACGTGCTATGAGGAATCGGTTTTTCACAAGCGGACTGCCCTCATAGCTCAATGTCTGCTCATAAAGGCAGAGCAGATATGCCGTAAGATACATGTTCAGTTTCTCCTCATCGTCCCATGATGTCATGTTCATGATGCGATAGTCCTTGCCATATCCGTCATTATAAAAATAGCGGTAGGAATAGTCGAAGAGTGTGGCCTTGCCATACTCCTCCAATAGGGTCAGCCTGTCCTTGCCCGACAATGCCGCAATTGCTTGTCCGAATGTGGCAGAGTATTCAAACGAGAATCCTTCCTGTGTCAGTTTGTTGCGATAACCCTTCCACACTTCGCCGCCGCTGCCCCTGTGTCCTTCATCCACGAGCACAAGGTTGTTGCCCTCAAAACTGTCTATTGCCACGGTCTTGTCTCCGTCGGTATCAGCAAGTTTGTTGATATCGATTACCTCCACGGTCTGTTTACCACCGAAGAGTCCTCCTTGTCCCTGTTTGTTGAACAGTTCGGCATAGAAGCCCGAAGCTTTTAGCTCCTGGATATGCTGGTTGCTAAGTCCCTCGTTGGGAGTGAGTATGAGAATGCGGTTGAGTTTCTTTGCATGATGCTTCTCGGCATAATACAGATACTGCTTGATATTGACATGCAGCATCAGGGTCTTTCCCGAACCCGTGGCACACCAGAATGCCAGTTTGTTCAGGTCGTCGTCGGTGAATTGTGGCATTTCATGCCATGTCTCCGATCTGAAGTTGAACTCATCTACAAGAAAGCAGTTGATGTCATCCAGCAGTCGCATCTTGTCGGTAAAATATCGGTCGAGATATATCTCAGTGAACAACAGTGCAAGATACTGGTAGTATTTCCATGTTATCTTTTCTGTCCTTCGCTCGTTTATCTCGTTGGTGTATTTCACGATATGCCTGTCATATTCACGCAGTTCCTGTTCGCTGATGCCAACGTCGGTATAAAGATACTTCTTCAGCGCATGAAACATTCGCGAACATCCCTCATCGTCCACCCCCTCCAATGCAGGGTCTTTCAAGTCGCCCGAGAGAGCCGCAAGGTCTTTGCATCCGAAGAGGTTGAGGATATATTTAAACAGCACCAGCGCCTCTTGCAGTTTCGCCGGTTGCTTTGTTTTCTTCTTTGCCATGATTATTCCGTTTCAAACATACGTTTCGTGAATTCTTCCTCGATAAGAACCACTTTCCAGTTGTCTTCGTCTCGACGGAGATTGGGTAATAGGTTGTCGCCATTCACGTAGATAAGGTCAAACTCTGAGTCTCTTGTGCGGAAGTCCATGCGCTCGAAGAACTGGTTCAGCTGCTCGTTGTCTATCTCCTTGCAATTGCGCCAGATGACGAGAGTATGGAGGTTGTCTCTGTGCGTATGTCCCTGCACCACGCAGATGTTCTCGTCCCTATACCAGTCTTCCGTCTCCACGTTCAGTCCTATCAAGTAGTTGAATGTCTCCACCATATCCACCTCTGTCTCCACGAGTTCGTTGTCCTTGGTGGTTTTCAGTGTCATGGCAAACGGATTCTCAAACATATTCAGGTTGAGCAGAGAGTCGCGCGTCTCCACGTCGAGCATATATTCAAGCATATAACTCTCCTTGAATCCACTGCCTTCATTAAATTGTGCCGCAGTCTGCTGCTCCTTAATTTTCAAGTTATTCAGCGTGTCCTCGTATTGCTCCAAGCGCATGTATTTGAAGCATTGGGAAATGCCTTGGCGGGAGACAGGCTTACCATCCTTCCAGTCGGGGGAGTATATGACTTTTTCGATGCGAGGACGGGTTATGCTATTAAAGTAATTACCCATTTCTGCTATAATAAATCTTCTCTCCTCTTCATCTGTTTCCAATCGATTAAGCTTTATAACAGCATCTGCTGTTGTCGCAGAACCTCCGAAATAATCCAATACTATATCTCCAGGCTTGCTTGATATTTGTAATGCATCAAAAACGGTATTGATAGATTTTGGATAACTAAATAAATCATTATCCCCAAATAATTTACGAAGATACATTATTCCGTGCGTGGAGGCATCATATTTAGAATCCATCCATACAGTTTTTGCCTTCTTACCAATACCGATGTTTCTTCTTTTTTTGAATAATTTATATCCGTTATACCCGCCAAAGTCTTTCTTACATACAATTTCCGTATCTTTTTTAGAAAGGAACGTATCTTTCCCCCATCTCCATGTTCTTTCATCATCTGCCACAATTGGAAGAAGTTCTATCCAATTATCCTGATAATCCAAAGATAGTTCAAGCGTATTTGGATTTACATAGATAGGATAAAAGAGATTAGGACGTTCAAATCTTTTTGAGTTGTTACCAGTTCGCATGTATGAAACGATTGAATAGTTGGACAATCCATCTGCATTACGATATTGAGCTGCGTCTTCTTCTGTTAGCGGAAATAATCCTATTTCTGCAAGGTCAATATTCTTTGCATAAGAAAGCATATATTCATGTGCTGTTCCATAAAATTTGTCATCATTTCTACCTCGGGGATTATGAATCACAGTAATATTGCCTATATGGTTTTCTTTACCAAATACATCATTCAGAAGTAAAATTGAATTATGTACCTCATAATCATCGATGGCAAATTGAAAAATTGCATCATTTGACATTAATTCTCTAGTTATTAATGCTCTATTATGAATGAAACTATTCCAAGACGAGTCTTTATATGAGTTTTTATAGAGGATTTCGCTAGATTTAGCGTTATAGGGAGGGTCTATATATACACAATTAATAGCCTGATTGTATTTGTTACGGAGCAATTCGAGAGCTTGGTAGTTATCGCTATTTATCAGCAACCCATTACAATCCCTATCCACATTCTCCATGCTTGCCATCAATTTATGCTTAAACTGCTTCGAGAAGAAAGCGGTATCAAGTACGAGGAAGGGATTTTGCTCAAGGAACTCCATGGTGAGCGGAACAGAATAGGCTTCAGTAGTCAAGTCGCCTTTTATTTCGTCGATGGCAAACAGACGTACCCATTCCTCACGCTGGCGTTCGTTGGCAAGGATTTCGGGATAGAGCTTGCGAGGCACACGGTCGAGAGTGATACAATAGTCAGACTGCACCACAAACTTCTTCTTCAGCCATAGCTTCTTTTGGAAGTCTTCAAGCTGGGCAAGCATACGGATTATCTTCTCGCCAACAAGTTTTATGGCTTTTATTATATTGAGCTGACTCTCGATATGCTTCACGTCAAGGTCGTCGAGAAGCATCACCTCGTTCTTGATATAAAAATCCAATTCGCGACGCAGGAAGCCTCCAAGGTCCTTGTGGATGAAATAATCAAAACTGTTCTTGGCAGTATAATCCGTCAAGTGCTTCTCAAAAAGTGTACGGTTGGCATTCTTGTCAGTAGGCGATTTCACAGTCAATAGCTCCGAGAACTCCAAAGGAATAATATCCTTGACGTTGTCTAAAGCCTCAGCCATCAAGTCATTCTGCTTCGTGCCTTTCGGCATCAGTTCGTAGGTGAAGAATATGTTGAGCTCATCGCCATTCACTTCATAAAACGATTCCCCTTCTGCCTCAGGCTTATAGAGAGCAAAACGACGCTCCATATTGTTTGCAGTCTTGTTGTTGTTCTGCTCGGTGGAAGCATCTTTCAATACAAAGTGAACTTTTCTTCTTGATGTAGGCAACACAAAAGAATAGTCGCGGAAATATTCCGACGACTTGATATAGTATTGATCGGCATTCGCCCAATGCAGTTTCACCTCCTCGCCGTTGTAGGGAATGGCGTAGGTATTGTCCTTGTAGCGACGTTTGCTGATGAAATCGCCGTTGTCGTAATATCGGCTGAAGAAAGTGACGAGATGCGAGAACACCTCGTTTTCAGAGCCATCGGAAGCATCTGCCAATGCCGTTTTCACTTGCGGGAGCAGTTCAAACTTCAGGAAGTGATTGATGTCTGCCCGCTTCTGATTCATGATGCGATAGATGCCGAAATCCAGTTCCGCATGATCCATCATGAATATCTCTTGCAGTTTCTTGATGAAACTTTCGTAATAATTGGTTGCCATAATATGTCGTTGTTTTCTTGTTCTACTTGGTTGTCCATCGGATGAAGAACAGGTTCTGACTCTCCGTTGACTGTATCATCTTTTGCTCCAGTTCGGCAATCATCTTCCGACGCTGCTCGCTTATCTCGTCTTCCCTGTCCTCCAGTTCGTTGCGCAATCGTCGTTTCTTTCGTTTCAGTTCTTCCACCTTCTTTTCCTGTTCTATCTTCTCCTGCACCGACGTTGCAGTCCTTGCCTCCCGCTCGGCTTGCAGAATGCTGCGTTTCACAATTCCCAATTCTGTCTCCAAGGCGTTGATGCAGTCATGTTCCCATAGCTCAATGCGTACTGCTTCCTGGTTGTAGTAACTCAGGTTGCGCGAGTCAATATCATGAAGTTTCGCCTTTGAACGTTGTGCCACGTTCTTCTGCAACTCGTCCTTTACCCTGCTTGGTATTTCCACCGCTTCACTTTCCGTTCCTCCATTGAGCATCATCCTTTCAGCGTCGTCCTGCGACACCGTACGCCCACTGTCTGTGAAGGTGGTGAAAAGACTGTATTGCTCCTCCTCAAACGAACTGACCTTTAGCGTCGAGAGTATCATCCATCCGCTTTCACCACGAAGATAATCGGGCAATGAGGCATTCATGCTTATCGCCTCTTCGTCTATCTCTACCACTGCACCGTCTTCCATGGGCAGGGACATTGCAGTGTTGATGACATGCTGGGCAAGCGGGTCGTTAAGACGATAAGGCAGGGAATCGCTACCGGTATTCAGCAGTGAGTATTTGCCTTTGCGCATACCAGCCACGGGCACTTTCAGTACAAAAGAATGACTGTTGTCGTCAAACACAGCCTGCGAGGAAAGCACAAATTTTGTCAGTTCCCAGAAAATATGCTGATAGCGGTTGAGGAAAGCTCCCGTCTCGTCCTTACAAGTGCGGAGATGCTCCTGCACGTTGATGTCGAAATGCTCCATCACCTCGGCTCTCACCTCGTCCATCCTTTGGTCTATCTCCTGCTGCATGTCCGACTGAAGACGCTCGAAGGCGGAGTTTATTTCTTCCTCACTGCGGCACTGCTGGTATATCTCCCAAATGCGGTTTTCGATGTCGATATTGTCGGCCTTGCCCAGCACTTCGTCGCTGGCTCCAAACACGTCGTCGAAGAGTTTGAACTTGTCGCTCAACAGTTCAAATACTCTTACATCAGCATAGTTTCTTGTATTGATAAAGTTTACTACCACAACGTCAAACTTCTGGCCATAACGATGGCAGCGGCCTATACGTTGTTCTATACGTTGCGGATTCCACGGCAGGTCGAAATTAATTAAGAGTGAACAAAATTGCAAGTTGAGTCCTTCTGCTGCTGCCTCGGTGGCTATCATTATCTCAGCATCGTTCTGAAAATAATCAACAATAGCGGCACGTCGGTCAGCAGCCTTGATGCCGCTAACCTTGTCAGCATGCTCCGCACACCACCTTTTATATATATCATTGGTCTGAGGTTCTGATGCCTTTCCGTTGAAAAGTACCACCTTGCCATCATAACCATTGGCTTCAAGAAACTCACGCAGGTATGACTGTGTCTTGGTGCTCTCTGTGAAGATTAGCGCCTTGCGGTTGGCTCCCATATCGTGCAGTTTGGCAAACGACTGTTCCAAGGCTGTGAGCAAGGCTTTGGCCTTAGAGTCTTCCTTGATATGCTTGGCCTTGTCGATAAACCCTTCGATGGTCTCTATCTCTTGTTTCAGACGAGGAATGTCTATTTCCTCTTCTTCAAACAGGCTCGCCTCCGACACCATACAGGCGTCTTCCTCATTTTCCTCATACAACTGCCAATCGTCTTCATCCACAAGACCTTCTGCCGAGAACTCCGTCTCACGATTTTCGGCGAGCATCTTGTTAAGTCGTTCTTTTATATGTTCCAGGGTGAAGATGAGGGCGTATGTGGATGAGGCGAGTATTTTGCGCACAATCATTGTGGTCAACTTCTTTTGCGAGGCTGGCACACTGTAGATGTCGTCGCGACGCAGAAACTCACTCACTGCCTGATATAGTTCATATTCACTGTCGGTGGCATTAAACTTCTGGGTTAATGGCAATCGTCGGGTGTAGTTGATATATTCCTTCACGTCCTTGCGCAATGTGCGTGTAAACACACTCTTTATTCTCTCGCGCAACTGCTTCAGGTTCTCACCCTTTCCATATTCGTTGCGAAAACTCTTCTCGCTGCCAAAGAATCGGTCGTCAATCACCGAAGTCAACCCATACAGCTCCATTAGCGAATTTTGGAATGGGGTGGCGGTGAGCAGTAGTTTCTTCACTCCATACAAGGCATCGCGCACATCGGCTGCCGTATGTGACGATTTGCGATAGACATTGCGCAACTTGTGAGCTTCGTCGATGACGGCAAGGTCGAAACCATTGGTCACGATGTCGCCCTTGTGCTTTGAGCAGAAGTTATACGAACAGATAATCACTCGTCGCGAAGAAAGCGGATTCTTGCCTTCTCTGATATATGAGTTGAAATTCTTGGTGTCGAGTATCTCACTGGGAATACCAAATTTCTCCTGCAATTCAGCTTCCCACTGCTTGCGGAGTGATGCTGGACATACCACGATAATCTTGCGCTTGCCCGTTGACCAATATTGACACAACACCAAACCAGCCTCTATGGTCTTGCCCAATCCCACCTCGTCGGCAAGGACAACACCCTTAGACAGGGGTGAGCGGAACGCAAAAAGGGCGGCATCAATCTGATGGGGATTGATGTCAACCGTCGAACTGAGAAGCGACTGTGAGAGCGAGTCCAACTCGCCTCCTACGCTCTTCTGCGATAGCATTGCCGCATAATATCGGGCATGATAACGTGTAATCATAAAACGTATGCCAAATGATAGTAAGCAATAACCATCCTACTATCATCTGGCATTTTCGGCACTATGACATCTGCCTCAGACACACAGGCATAAAAAGAGGGTGCAAGCGCCTTCTTACGGTGTTCCGGGGCTAAGCGTCGGATTCTTATGGACCCCATCCAAGAATAAGAATTATGCCTACACCCATTGCTGGGTGCAAACATCTTCTATCTTTATTCTTGGATTGGCCTTTTAGATTCCGACGCATGTATATACGCCGCAGCCAACCATCATTGATGTGGTCATTTATCCATGAGTTAAGTTTCCGACGCTTATTCAGGAACACCACAATGATAGTCTGATGTTGCTATATGTCAATATGTTACGTGCGGCTCACGACGGCACCTCGTCCGCCATCCACCGCTACATCGCTGCAAAATTACAAAGAAAAAATGAAAGGACAAAGAAAAAGGGAGAAAAACTTGCGTTTACTCCCTTTTAATTCCTAATCCCTAATTCCTAATCCCTCCACGCCTCCCCAAAGTCCTTTCATCCCTTTGACAGGCAGGGCGGTCTTACATAAAGTAAAGTCCCTACAGCAATGAGGGGCTGCGCAACGGAGCCAGAGTGACAGGTTCCTCTAACCATTTTGCTTTGTTTGTAAATCTCATCTGGCAATATTGATGAGCTTGCAGCCTAATGCCGTTTCAATCTTCGCAATGGTCTGCATGGTGAAGTTGTGTCTGCCAGTCATCCATTTGGATATTTCCGACTCCCTCTTGTGTAGTTTTTGGGCAAAATCCTTTTGTGTGAGGTTCTTCGCTTGCAAAACTTCACTGATGCGCTCCGCTATCCCGTACGAAAGCTCAAACTCGGCTTTCTGATCTTCTGGCACAGCGGCAAGGCACTTTCTGAACAAAGCATTCTGTATCATAGGCATTTTGTTTATATTTCAAATGTAGCACTCTGAATATCAGTAATCATGTTCTTCTCTATGGTTACTTTCCCGGATTTCTGCGCTTTTATCAGCACTTTGTCAAAAGTCTGCAAATCCATAACGTAACCGCTCAGCTTGCTATCTTCTTGATAAGTACGAGTAGTCTTCACACCACCGTTCCCGAGAATTAGAATCTGGTCTGATATTCGCAAACAATACAAGCGCAGTTTGCGCGAATCTATGGCAAGAGCCTTGACATTGTCATTCATACGGCCTTCGTTTCGGAAGAACCTTTCAAGAGCCCCCTTGTCTATAATCTTGGACAAAGCTAAAAGGATAACGTTGAAATCCTTGTTGTATGTAGCGTTGTCCTTAAATTCGTTTAGAAACTTCTCAAACTCGCTTTCCTCGCTTCCATCAAAACAGATGGAGAACATTCCTACATTATCGTTCTGTTCTATTGTCTTTAATATTGCTGTTGCCATAGTTATAATACTCTTAATTCACTGCAAAGTTAAGTATAATAATTTATTTATGTTCACTTTTGAGTGAATATTTAAGGAACTTTCACCAATACACTGAAGAAATGACGAGCGCGGATTCAACTAGCAAGTGCAAATTTACAACATCTTTTCACTGCTGTCCCGTTTAGAAATCATCGTTGCCAAAAAGGCTCGGATATAGCTCTTCGTCATTCTTTTCTTTTGGGACAGTTTTGTTAAACAATTCATTTATTGGGGTCTTATCCGTAAGGAATAAACCGACGTTTTTTGAGATAGTATGTAACGATTGATCTATATGCATGTCCCCTATGATTCTTGCATAATTATATCATGCTTTTGAAATCTCGTTAATAAGGATTATTACATCGGATTCGGTCATGCCTGTAGCTATGGCAATAATATGCCCCAGTTGATAAAATCGTGTTTTGGTGCAGAATTGCCTACTGAAAAATCTTGTTTTGGTGCAAATAGTGGCTATAAAAAATCTTGTTTTGGTGCAAAAAGCAGTCGAAAAATTTGGCTAATTCAATATAAATCAGTAACTTTGCCGCAAAAATCACGCATATAGCCATGAGAAGAAAAATATTTGATACGCTTTGGAAGTGGAAAAAGACAGAAAATGGCAGGGTAGCCCTATTGATAGAGGGTGGCCGACGAGTGGGTAAAAGCTATATTGTTGAGGCTTTTGCCCGCGAGGCATACAGGTCATATATTATGATCGACCTTTCTTATATGCCTAAAGCCCTACAAGCTGTATTTGATGACTATCTCAACGACATACCGATGTTCCTTTCCTTGTTGCAGAATGTTACGGGAACGCAACTTTACGAAAGGGAGTCGTTGATAGTGTTTGACGAAGTGCAGGCCTACCCCAAGGCTCGTCAGGCCATAAAGCATCTTGTGGCCGACGGGCGTTATGACTACATTGAAACGGGTTCGCTGGTTGGAATAATGGAAAACACACAAGGCATACTCCTGCCATCAGAAGAACGGACGGTGAAGATGTATCCGATGGACTTTGAGGAATTCCTATGGGCAATGGGCGACGAGATGACTATGTCTTTCGCCAGGATGTGCTTCGAGGGCAACAAGCCCATGGGGCCGATGCACCGTAAGACGATGGAGCTTTTCAGGCAGTATCTGATTGTAGGCGGTATGCCACAGGCTGTGGAGAGATATGTCGAGACAAGACTGTTCAAAGAGGCTGATATGGCAAAGAGAAATATCCTCGACCTTTACAACAGGAGTGTAGGCCAATATGCAAGAGGATATGCTGAAAAGGTGAAGTCTGTTTTCGACAATATCCCATCAGAACTCCAGCGTCATGAGAAGCGTTTCCGCTTGTCGAGCATCTCTCCTGGCGCGCGCTATCGCTCATACGAGAGTTCTTTCCTATGGCTTAAAGACGCCATGATAACCAATATGTGCTATGGAGTGACAGAACCAACAGTCGGTATGAAACTCGTAAGTGACCAGTCCACCTTTAAGTGCTATATGGCAGACACGGGCTTGCTCATCTCCCATGCCTTCGACGAGAAGACTATCCAGGGAGAGGAATTATACCAGAAAATCATGCTCGACAAGTTGGAGATAAACTCAGGGATGATTATTGAGAATATCGTGGCACAGATGTTTGTGGCGAGTGGTCATCGTCTGTATTTCTACAGCAACAACTCACGCACCAATGCCGACGACCGCATGGAGATAGATTTCCTTGTGGAGAAACCTCAACTTACCAATGCCCATAATATTTGTCCTGTTGAGGTGAAGTCGGGAAAGAACTATACCACAGTCTCTCTGAACAAGTTCTGCAAGAAATTTGAGCGGCAACTCTTCACTCCCTACATAATCCATAGTCAGGATTTGAAGATTGACAACGGCATCGTATATCTGCCGATTTACATGACAGCATTGTTGTAAATTTGCACTTGCTAGTTGAATCCGCGTTGGAGTCAAATTGCTCCATTATTGAAAAAATTCCTCCAAAAGGAGAGAGTTTCTCAGATTTTATTGCTACCTTTGCCATGTCTGTCGGGTTTGATACATATTTTGATTTGCAACACTAAGATAGGTGAAAAATCTGACATGACAAAATCCTGAGCAACTTTTTGTTGCTCAGGTACTTAAAAAGTTATATTTGTAATAGTGTTGCGGAATTAAGGTTTAATACAATGTCCTGTATTCTGTCGAGAATGTCTTTCCGGTCACGCACTTCCATATGGTTGCAGTCGAGAAGATGGCAGGGGGAAACGGGATAATGGGTGTTCCAGTTGTCGATGTTCTCCTTCCACGATTTTCTTATCTTTTCATTTTCTTCTCTGGTCTTTCCCTCGTCGTTGTCTTGGTTCTCATGCAGGATGGGCTTGTTGACCATGATGTTCACTACGGTGCCGTCGTAATCCAATTCGGGCATATCGGCATATACCTTGTCGAAGATTTCAAGGCGACGGTCGTTAGACTTCTGCGTGGTATCAAGGTTCAGGAAATAATAGTTCTTGCGGTCATAAACGGCTTCGATGTTCACCACACTGAGATTAATGCCGGGATGACGCTGACTCATAAACTTGGCAAATGCGATAGCTATTTCGGCTCCGATGCAATAACCGGTCAAGAAAAGGACTTGCTTGTCTCTCAATGCCACCATCATAAGGTCTTCGTATGTTTCAAACAAAACTTGGAGGGAGACATCCTTGCCGCCAATGAAGAAATTGTATATAGACTCGATGTTAAAGACCGAGAAGTTCTTCTCGAAGCTGGAAATGACAGGCATGTTATAAGGGTATGACTCCACAAAACCGTTGAAATAAATAATCACCGGCTTTCTCTCGTCGGCGCCCTCGCCCCAAGAGTATAGGTTCCTGTCGATGTTGTCTGTTAAGTTCCTCACACTCTTGAACTTCAATACGTCGAAAGTGGTGAAGAAGACATTGGCTTTGGATGCCGACATATGAACAAAATCATCCAATAGAGCCTTGTCCATTCCCGCCTCAAAGAGGTCGGTATCGGCATCAATTCCTTCTGTGCCCATCACCTCCCTGGCTATGGAAAGGAGTTTAAGGCAAGCGTTGTCGTCGGTGTTGTCAAGCATTGTGTCGATAAGCCGTGCCATGCCTTCGAGAGTGGGATTCTCGTAGATGTTGGACGCGTTGACGGAGATACCGAAATGCTTGTGGATTTCATATACGAGTTTAATGACCATTATCGAATCGCCACCCAAAGAGAGGAAACTGTCGTTACTGTCTATAAAATCCTTGTTTAGCAGGTCGCCCCAAATCTTTACAAGACGTCTTTCCGTCAAAGTGGTTGGCGCATTGTAGTTGGCAAGGTCTGTCTCGGAAACTGGCATAGGGAGTTTTTGCCTGTCGATTTTCCCGCTCGTGTTGTATGGAAATGCCGTGAGCGGTACAATTGCCGACGGAACCATATAGGAAGGGAGACGGTTGAGGACATGGGCTTTAAGGTCATCGACAGGGAATTTTTCCGCGTCAGGAACTAGGAGATAAGCCACAAGCATTTTGTTTCCGTTGTTTTCCCTTATCATTGCCAAGACATTCTTGATGCCATTGCCAAATTCCGAGATTATCGTCTCTACCTCACCCAACTCTATTCGGAAGCCTTTCAGCTTCACCTGATGGTCGGTGCGTCCGAGGAACAACAGATGCCCGTTGCGATCACGCATCACAAGGTCGCCGCTCTTGTAGAGTACGAGATTACGGTGGTTTTTCCTGTCGTCGTCGGATGCAAAGGGATTGGATATGAACTTGGTGTTGTTAAGGTCGGGCCTGTTGATGTATCCGTCAGACAACTTTACTCCTCCGATGTATAGCTCTCCCACGGCATAGTCGGGCACCATGTTCTGATTACTGTCAAGTACATAGGAAGTAACACCAGGCATACTGGTGCCAATATCGTTGACGGCAGAGCAAGGCGTCACTACGTTGTATGTCACATCGACACAGTTCTCCGTAGGTCCATATGCATTGATAAACAACCTGTCCTTGCTCCAAAATTCGATGACTTTATTGTTGGTCAAGTCGCCTCCTACCACTATTGTCTTCAAGTCAGGCAAGTCTGTATGGGGCAAGGTGACGAGAAGCACCGGCGGAATGTTTACCAGCGAAATCTTGTGACGTCTGAGGAAGCCAAGCAGCAGGTCTGTATCCTTTCTCTCTTCCTCCAAGGGCAGATAGAGTGTGGCGCCGATGGCGAGAGATGGAAAGATTTCCACCACGGAGGCGTCGAAAACGATGTTGGCAAACTGCATTACCCTCGACTCTGCGGTCATCTTCTGCAAGGCTATGTTGTTGACAATCGTTTGACTCAGCATTGAGTGCCTTATTGGAACACCCTTCGGCTTGCCTGTTGTGCCGGAAGTGTAGATGATGTAGGCTACATCGTCTGGAAGAACAGAAGGCAAAGATACGAGTTTGTCGTCTGCACTGAGGTCAGAAATACTTGGGTCAATACTCAGTAAATTGCCAAAAAGGTCACGTGTTTCCCTATGGGTGAACACAAGCCGTAGGGAAGCGTCGTTGACGATAAATGCGATGCGATCCTTTGGATGGTGGATGTCGATGGGCACATAGGTGTTGCCTGATTTCAGTGTGGCGAGTATTGCCACCATCATATCGATGGTCTTGGGCAATGCAATGCCGATATTGGACCGTACAATGCCCATGGCATGCAGTTTGCGGGCAAGGACATCGCTCCGTTTGTCAAGTTCAGAATAAGTGATTTCTTGTTCCTGATGCACCACTGCAATGTGGTTGGCATGTTCCATCGCCTGTTTTTTGAACATACAGGTGAATGGATCGTGGTTGGAGGCAAGTTGTAGGTTTGCCTGCTCAATCTCTATGAGTTCTTGCTGTCTTTGAGAGTCGATGAGCCTTATCTGCGACAACAAGACTTTGGGATTGTCCGCCACCTGTCGGAGGATGTATCCGAAGGTGTGGGCCAACATCTTCACATAATCCAATGATATGGTTTGCTTATAACGCAGGTCGCAAGTCAGTTGTTTGTCGGCGTCGATGACAAGAAGCAGTTCGGCAGACACGTTGGTGTTGACGTGTCGCCAATCCAACACCTCGCAATCTTTGAAGTCAACGGTTAACTCATCCAGTTTCAGAGGATAGTTAATGCTGAAATTAAAAGAGTCCCTTATGGCGTTGTGGGTCTTTGGCAGATAGTCGCCATAGATGGCAAAAATATGCTGTTGCTCTGCGAGACGATTTTTGTTGGAGTATTCCAGAAGGTCGGTGAAAGACTTGTCGGAAAATTCGCTGAAAAGGTATCTGATGGGGAAATTGTTTACAAACACGCCTAAAAGCGGACAACCCTTGGGACGCATGTTAAAGGCGTGGTCCAAGGCTATAGCACTGGTGTTAAGCACCTTCGACAGTGTAAGTGCCCAAACGGCGGAATAGACTCGAAAATGGGTGGTGTTGCATTGCTTGCATAGCCCGCTGACCTTAGAGTCCATCTCCTCTCCAAGGCGGAAACGCCAGGTGTTGGGCGCATCAGGGGTCTTGGTGTTGTCATACACTGTCTGAGGCAGTATCACCTTCACCGGCACATCTTCGATATAGTGTTTCCAATAGGCGGTGTCAGAGGCATTGTTTGCCTTGAACTGACTGTCGAGCACCTTGTTGAACTGCAAGAGTTGTTCCATTTGGTTTTCAGCGACATACCTGTTGTCTATCAGCTGATTGTAGATGGTTGTCAGGCGGTCGAAGAATGTCCTTATCGACATACCGTCAATAACCAAATGATGGAACGAATGGAGCAGATAGTGGAGTTCTCCCTTCCTTATGCAGCAGAAACGGCAAGGCAGCTCACGACCAAGGTCGAAGGGCACATTGACAAGGTCGGACAGCATCTTTTCTATGTGTTCCGCATCGGTGTTCTCATCAATGGTGAGGATCTTGAACGGCAGTTCAAAATTCTCCTGTGGCACGAAATAGGGATTGCCGTTATCGACCTCGACGATGGAAGAAAACGGCGGATATTCAACCATTATCTTCCTGTATGCCTCCTTCAGGACAGGCAACGACAGATTGCCCTTGATGATGAAGGTATGGTTAGGGTCGTTATATTCTGTGGACGGCGATTTCAACAAATCGTCCATCCAGAATTTTTCTTGAATAACATTCAATCTTATCCTAATTCGTGTCATTGTGTAATCTCATTAAAAGACATAAGAAACCTTGGCAAGGAAGTTAAACTTCTGCTGTGGTATTGGCAATATGAAACTCCCGCCTTGGTAATAGTCTTTGTTCAACATGTTGTAGAAATCTACCGATGCCTTAATCTTCGAGTACTGACAGTCGATGCCCGAATTGACAATCACCCTTCCGTCGATTTGATATTCAGGATTCATCACATTATTCTCTCCTATGAACACTGTTGGCAGCGAGATAGGTGAATACTGTTTTGAGAGAACCTGGACATTTGCACGCAGGTTCATGCGCCATCTGTCATTGCTTATGAGACGATAGCGTCCAATGATGTTGAGCTTGAAATCGGGGACTCCCGTGATCTGAGAGTTTGTCACCATGTAGTTCTCGCTTTCTATCACACGCTGATAAGTCATGTTCATCTGCAGATACCAGCGTTTCCTGTCGTATGTGAGCACGTTTTCCAATCCCCACACTTTCAGGCTACCTGAATTGGTGTATAAAAATTGTGTAGGGTCGAAGAAAATGTTGTTGGTAAGCGAGTTATAGTAAACGTTGCAGTCGTAGTGAAGAAACAGCGATTTGAAGTTGTGTGTGTAGTTCAGCTGCACTGCATCCATCTTCTCCGCCTCCAACTTGTCGCCTCCACGATATGTCTGTATTAATGTTGCACGATAGAAGTAGGGGGCATCTACAAAAGAGTGGGCATAGCCCAATTTAATTGAGTTATGGTTGCTTATCTTGTAAATAAGCGACAGACGAGGCGAGAGTTCCCTCAGTGTGCTGTTGTATCGTTGTTTGTAGTCGAAACGCAATCCTCCGTTGAAGATGAAACGCTTTTTGTACGACATCTTCAACTGGGAGAAAGCCGAGAGATAAGTCTCGCTCTCCGTACGTATTGACTTGTTGGCGTCAGATTGTGTTATAACCACTCTGTCAAAATGGTCGCCGCATATCATGGTGTTGTCCTTCATCGTGTAGTTCTCAAACTGGGCACCGAAAAGCAGCGAGCCTTCGTAGGCATTCTTCTGGAAAGAATAGGTCGATTGGAGCAGTGCGCCGTAGGTGTAGTCGTTCCATGCCTGCACCTGGTAAAGCCCGTAGTCGCACACGTTGCCGCCAGCCACGATATCCGGTGAGACTACTTCATCGGGATATGGAGGCAGGAATCTGGAATCTTCCAAGATGGTGTCGCCGCAAACATCGTTGTTGCTGCAACTTTCTATATCCACATAGGTTTGGATTTTTGCCGACCACTTCTGCCATGCCTTTTCGTAGGAAAGCTCTATATGCTGGTTGTCGCGCGTGTGTCCGGGTGTTGCTCCAAGTATTTTCCTGTACTTGTCGTAAGAGTAAAGGGCATAGTGGACGAGGTTGGAATAGGGAATGACCTTCTTTGAACTTTGGGTGTTGTAGAGGAACTTGAAATCGTTCCACTTTGCCCAGAAGCCTATGTCGTAGGAAGGTTTGTGGTTATAACCATCAAGATACATGTATCCCGGTGTGAGCACCCTGCCGTAGAACTCCTTGTCACCCGGTGCAACGTCACGCCTCTCACCGTCGGATGAATATACCGATGCCCAGCCCGTAAACTCGATGTCGTAGGCGCTCTTGCCTATAAGTATGTCTGCCGCATAGGTGTTGTTGTTGCCAATGCCAGCCGACACTTTAAGACCGTCAACCGTCCTACCCGACTTGGTGATGATGTTTACCACCGCCGTAAGTGCGACATTGCCGTAGAGAGATGAGGCAGGTCCGCGGAGCACCTCTATCTGCTTGATTTTTTCGAGACTGGTGCGGAAGTCGGGTTGCTCGGAGTTGGTCGTTCGACTGTTTAGGCGGTGTCCGTCGAGCATGATGAGTATTTTCTCTTGTGTAGAAGAATACACGCCGTGCATTGCCACGTTAGACTCAAGTCCTTCAACCTTAGTCATGCCTGGAACATAAAGGACGAGCAGGTCGCTCAGTGTTTTTGCACCAGAGTCCTTTATCATGTCCTCGGTGATGAGGGTGACAGGAACAGGGGCTTCGTCCAGACTCTCAGCCTGCTGTGAGGCAGTGGTGATGGTGGCTGTCTTTCCGCTTTTCAGTTTCTCTATGAGGTCGATGAACCTAAGCGGGTCGGAGAGTGTGGGAGAATAATATGGGTTTTCCTTAAGCAGAAGGGAAGCATATCTGGCAGCTTCCTCGCTGTCGTCCATTTCCATATAGCATAGCGAGAGCAGATGATAAGCGGTGCTTCGGGTCCTTGCCGAAAGGTTGGAAATGTTGTCGGTAAGCAATCTTATGGCTTCGTCGAAACGTCCTATGCGATAAGAGGCATCAGCATGCTGGCATATCTCCACTTCGGTGGTTGTTTGTGCCACGATGCGGAAACACGCTGACAAGCAGAATACTATTGTAAGGAGTCTTTTCATTTATTTCTTAGCTATGGGGATTATCAATGAAAAACGTGTACCTTCATGCTCCACGGAAGAAAACTCTATGCGACCGTGATGCTGGTCTATGATGTTACGGGTGATTGCCATTCCAAGTCCAGTGCCGTGACCTACAGGTTTGGTTGTGAAGAAGTTGTCGTAGAGTTTTGCCTTCACCTCGTCGGTCATTCCGTTGCCGTTGTCGCCAATGATAATGGAAAGTTCTTCGCCTTCTTCAGAGGTACAGATGTCGATGGTTGGCTTGTAGTCCTCACCTTCAGTCTTGCTTCTTTCCCAGATGGCGTAGAATGCATTGTTGACGATGTTGAGGATTGCACGGCTGATGTCCTGCGGAACCACAGCTATCGGTGACAAGTCTTCTACATAGTGTTCTTTTATAGTGGCATTGAATCCGCTGTAGTTGGCACGCATGGCATGGTAACCCAACCAGACGTACTCATGCACCAGTGCGTTGATGTCGGACGGGATGCGTTCGCCTTCCTTTCCGCGCGAGTACTGGAGAATGTTCTGGATAATGCTTGTTGCACGCTCGCCATGTTCCCTTATTTTTGCAAGATTCTCGCGCAGGTTGCAAAGTATGTCGTTGATGTCGTCGGCATCATCTTCTGGTATTTTGTCGATGTTGTCCTCTATGTCGTCGTTGAGGTCGTTAAGCAGCGTGTCTGACAGTTTGCTGAAGTTGATGACGAAGTTGAGAGGGTTTCGTATCTCGTGTACGATACCGGCAGTCAGCAGGCCTAACGATGAAAGTTTTTCCTGCTTCTTCAGTTGGTCTTGAAGGTTCTGCAACTGTTGTTTCAATTCCTCTACTGTTTCCATATTGTTTGTTTTTAGTTATTTCGTCGGAATGGAGATGGTGAACTGAGTCTCCACTTCCTTCGTTGATTTCACGTTTATCTCTCCGCCGTGGTTGAGCACTATCTCACGGCTAAGGTACATGCCTACTCCGACAGCCTCGGCTGTGGTCTTGGTGGTGAAGAAGGGGTCGAAGATCTTGTCGATGATGGTTGACTCGATGCCTATACCGTTGTCGTAGATGCTCAACACGACCTTGCCTTGTTCCTTGTCGGCGGCGAGGCTCAGGCGCACCACAGGCGAATATTGTTTCTGACGGTATTTCTTTACCACGGCATAGATACTGTTGCCTATCATACTCATCACCACACGGCTTATCTGCTCAGCGTCGATGTCTGCCATGAGTGTGGTGTCAATGCCCGACGACTCCACGGTTATGTGGCAGTCGGCAATCTCCTTTGCATAGTAAGAGGTTGTCATCTCGATGTTCTTCCTGCATAGTGATGCAAGGTCAACAGGCTCGATGTTGCACTTGCGCTCCTTCAGCATTTCTTCCATTGCCTTGAGTATGCGGGTGGTGTTGATACCATGTTCCTCTATCTTGGTGAGATTGGTATTCAGCATGTCAACGATGTCGAGACAGTCGTCGTAGTTGTCGGGAGTCATCTTTTCTTCCTCGTCCTCAAGGTTTTCCTTAATGTCCTTAAGGAGACCGAGACTCATGTGTGAGAAGTTGTTTACATAGTTCATTGGGTTGAGGATGCGGTCAACAAGTCCCTTCGTCAGGGTTCCTACCGTAGCCATTCGCTCCTGGCGGAGGAGCTGGTACTGTGCGGCATTAAGGTCTTCAAGGGCTTTCTCAAGGCTGTTCGACTTCTCCTCTATCTCGTCTTTCTGTTGCCTGATTTGCGAGGTTCGCTCCTCCACTATTGCCTCCAGACGTAGTTTCTCCTTCAGCAGGCGTGCCATTCGCCAGCGTATGAATATCACCACGATAACGGCAAGGGCAAACAAATAAAGAAGGAGGAAATACCAACGCACATATACTGGATAGTGTACTTTGAAGTCGAACTTCACACTGTTGGTGACACGACCGTAGCGGTCGCGCGCCATAACCTCGAATGAATAGCGGCCTGGGCGAGGGTTGGAGAGTTTCACATAGGTGTCCTTGCTCCATTGCGACCACTGCTGACTTCCATTGAGGCGATAGCGGTATTCGGTGTCGCCAAGGGTGGAAATCATGTCGGTGGAAAAGTGTATTGTTATGCTCTGCACGTCGCTCTCGAAGTCAAGGCTTCTGAAAGGCATCTGAGTGTCGAGCTTATCGCCGGCATTGAAACCTCCCCAGATAACAGAGTCGTTGTTCATCACGATGCTACGAATATACACTTTTGCCTTGTGGTTGAAATCATTGTCACGGTAATCGGAGTTCCAACAGATAAGTCCGAAATTGCCACCCAACCACACGTCGTTGCCGTCAACTTCGAGTGAGCGCACATTCAGATTATGCACCGGACGAAGCTGCTGGTTGAGGTCGTTAAGGTCTGACGTCATGGAAAAGACCTGGATGTTGTTGCCTTCGTTGTTGGTTGTCCATATACGGTTGAAACAGTCGTTATAGGCGAGCTGCGGATAACGGTTCTCCGACCTCCACTTGCCTTTACTGTCGAACTTCTCCAGTTTACCTTTTGCGGCATTCCACTTAAAAGCCCCAAGACGACCAATCATGAAAATGTTGCCCTTATGCTCTGTCAAGGTGTAGTTATAGCGTTGTGCTGCTTGTTTCTCGCCCTCTGGCAACACTTCATTTAATTTGCTGTAATCGCCAGTGCAACGGAACACCTGTCCATATATGTTTCTAATCCAAAGGCTTCCGTCCTTTGTAGGTATGAAAGTAATGGCTTTCTCGATGGTGTTCACCTGCTTGCGGTTTCCATTGTTGTCTATGAGGAACACTCCGTTAATCTCTCCTGCATAGTATCTACCATTGCCAATGGGACAGACAGAGATGGTATGGGTCTTGGACAGTTGTTGAGTTTTTGCTCCTCTGATTAAATAAATACCTCCTGCAGTAGCGGCGCAGACGTTGCCGTTGGCTTCGAGACAAAGGCTCCAGCAGGCATTGCTGATGTCCCCAACTCTTTCGAAAGCATTGTTGCGCTTGACAAAGAGCCCTCTAAGTGTGCCGACATAGAGGTCAGAGAATTTCTGACAGATTGACAACACCTCTCCGGAAATTCCGTCGGTGGACTGGAATGAGGTGTAGGCTGTGAATATGTCGGTTAGGAAGATTCCATCGTCGGTTGCTCCCCATACATTTCCATAAGCATCGGCAAACACGGCATTTATGTTGTCGTTACACAAACCTGCACGCTCCGTGAGATGATACATCTCGCTACCGTCGGAAGACAAAACCACGAGGCCAAGCCCTGCTGTGGCAAGAATCCTCATACCGTTGGAGAGATTTACACTATCGTTGACTTTTACACCTTTATATAATATAGGATTGTCGGCAGGTGTCTTCTCAATCTTGTATTCTGCCATGGAGTTGTCCTCCAATCCGGCAGTTCCTATGGATGTCTCTATGCAGATTTTCCCGTTTTCTTCACTTATGGAAGTCACCTCGCCAATAAAGCCCTTGTTGTCGCGAGAGAAGATGGTCTTCAACTGGAGTTCTCCGTTTTTTGCGGAAGTGAGATAGCCAAAAACGTTATAGCCACCTACCCATATGCGCCCCTTGCTGTCCTTGAAGAGACGTGTGATACGGAATATGCCTGGAGCATGAATTACCTTCCATTGCGACTGGTCGTAGCAAAGCAGACCTTCAAAGTTTGCAACGAACACCCTTCCCTTGTCGTCGCTTAAGACGTCGAAGTTCCTGTTGTGTGCTGCGTACTCTTCCGGCAGGAAGTTTACAAAGAACGGATGTCCCACCGCGGCCTTCACTGGTGAGGCTATGACGGAAAGCAATAGGAGTAATATGCAGAAATGCCTTTTCATAAGCGTCAGAGGTATTTAATTCTTTAACTTAATTCTGGGTACATTCTTACCCACATAGTATGCCCACTCGTCGTCGGTGAAGTCTCGTTTTAGATTGGAATGAATGGTCTTTGCCATTTCTGACGGGGAGACGACAATTCGCGACACTTTTCCCGACTGTTCGCCAATAAACAACGCCTTTTTGTCGTTGCTACACATACAATATACCCACGAGGTGAAGTCGTTTATACTCACCGCCTCGCTGTTCGTGGCGTTGACATCCCAAATGTTCACGACTCTGTCGTAGCTGGACGAGAACAGGAAATTGTCCACAAAATGAAGGTCGGTGACGCGTGAACTGTGCCCCACAAGCTTTCCACGGCTGTTGCCACTGGCATCGAAAACTAAGATGTCGCCATTTTCCAAACCTATGGCACTGAGGTTCTTCTCCTTATACCATGTGAAGGCGGTAACTATGCCACGCGTACTGATTTCCTCCGCCTTCAACTTTGCGTCTTTTCCTACGCTCCATATTCCGCCTTTCTTGCCGAAGACCATAACTCTGTCGCCTTTCTTGCCCAATGTCGTTATCTCCTGAGGCACCTGGATGCTGGCGACAACCATACGTGAAACGGTGTCGAAAATATAAAGGCTCGATGCGGATGAAAGCAGAAGCCTGTTGTTGCCGATGGGGAACAGCCTCGTCCATCCCTTGCTTTCGGGAAGTGTGATTGGCTGGGCTACTTGTTTCCCAACCACACTCTGAAGTAACCCGTTGTAGGAAAGGGCGTAGATGACTCCCTCGCCGTCGATACACATGTCGCGGTAGCTGCAGGCGCTGTTGCTCGAAAGAAGTTGTTTGTCCCACTTGCCTGACGCATAGTTCCATTGCGTTATTTCGCCGTAACGACTTACTGAAACATAGTCGCCCTTGTCGTTTAGGGCGCAGATGCGCGAAACACCGCCTTTATGAATGATGGATGATGTAAAACTTCCACTATTCTGGCTTAACGACTTGTAAATCACTGGAATATTGACATTTCCCTTATAGTCTTTCGTGAACTTCCATGCTGTATAGGCAAGAAGGGCGGAAGCATCCTTGTTGCCTGCGAGATACTGAGTGGAAGAAAGGGAGGCAAGCGAACGTCCGAGAGCTATGTAGCTGAGAGTGTCGGCAACATTGCGCGAATGTTCTGCCCTAAGCTGCATTCCCACGGCATACTCCTTTTGCTCCTCAGCCATGTTTCTCGCCTCCACGGCGGTGGCGGCAAATTCCTGTGCCTTGCGTTGCTCACTCTCCGCCTTTCCACGCATCTCGTCGGCTACCTTCATCTGATAGAGGGCTTCCTCACGCCGCTTGTTGGAGATGTCCATTTGCTGGTAGGCAATATCCTCCATCTGCTTGCTTATTCGCTCCACGACATAAGAGTTGCCGTCGCGCTCCTCATAGTGTCCTATTCTGGAACGCAGTTCTTCCATTTCGGATTCCAACTTCACGTTGTCCCGATGTTGTTTATAGGCAACTACGGCAAGTGCGATAGTGCTTACTCCAAGCAAGTATGTTATGGCACTGTGTTTCACGTTCGCTAAAATATAAGAGTTATGGTTTGCTTATTCTTTTCTCTTTATAGCCATAAGAGTGATGTCGTCGCTCTGTGGTTCGCCATCTGCAAAGGCTGTCACATCGTTCATTATTGTCTGACACATCTCATAAGAGTCCTTCTGTCCTATGGCGGAGAGTGTCTTCTCAAGTCCTGCCTCGTCAAACATCTCCTTTTCTGGGTTGAACGCCTCGGTCACGCCATCAGTGAACAGTACAAGCGTGTCGTTCTTCTCCAGCTTCATGTTGGAGTGTGTGTATGTGAAGTCGTCAAACATTCCCGCAACGATATTCTCGCTCAAAGGCAACGGCTCAACCTTGCCGTCAGCATGCACGATATATGGAGGATTATGACCAGCGTTAGTGTATTCTATCTCACCTGTCTCAATGTCGTAGATGCCATAGAATATGGTTACGAACATAGAATCAACACTCTCGTGGCAAAGCATGTGGTTTACTGTGTTGAGACACTCGTTTGTAGAAATGCCTCTCATACCAGTGGCGCGGAGCAGAGTTCGGCTTACAGCCATGAAGATGGAAGCAGGAACGCCTTTGCCGGAGACATCGGCAATGACGAATCCGACACGTCTGTCGTCGATTTTGAAGAAGTCGAAAAAGTCTCCTCCCACTTCCTTTGCAGGAGTCATGGTAGCATAA
Organism: Prevotella sp.; assembly: GCA_022771625.1. Classification (GTDB taxonomy): domain Bacteria; phylum Bacteroidota; class Bacteroidia; order Bacteroidales; family Bacteroidaceae; genus Prevotella. The sequence continues at coordinate 846 of JALFCW010000147.1, read as the reverse complement.
AGATCCACCTTTTCGGAAAATTCCGGTATTGGAGGGAAATTTCTTGGCAATATTGCCTGCTGTATCTCACCTGCCACTGCAAGGTCGCTCTTTATTGACTCAAGCTGCGAGTGTTCCTGTTGCGATTTCCTTATGAATTCTATTTCCTCTATGGCTTTCTCTATTGTCCGCGAGAGGTCGTCGAGGTCTATGGGCTTTGTGGCAAAGTCGAAGGCTCCATTGTTCATCGCCGTCCTGATGTTGCCCATGTCGCCGTATGCCGACACCATGATGCACTTAAGTGCGGGATTACGCATTTCGTTGAGTTTTGTGAGAAGCGTAAGACCGTCCATTTCTGGCATGTTTATGTCGCTGAGGATTATGTCGAAGTCCTTTTGCTCAATCACCATCTTCAGTGCCTCCAATCCATTGTGTGCAAAAGAAAACTCATATTCCCCTTTGCGAATCTTACGTCTAAAGTATTGCGTCAACAGTATCTCCAAGTCCAGCTCGTCATCAACGCTTAGTATTTTTACTGCCATATTTTGTAATATTTATAGGTGAATGACCTATTTTGTTTAGATGATATTAAAAACGCTGCAAAGATAAACTATTTTTTTTAATTATTCAAATTTTTAGCCGTTTTTTTTAGCTAATAGCAATAATTCTGTCTCAAATCCGCAACCGCCCTCATAAGATGACACAGAGGTCAAAAAGGTAGCGGCACTGCGGCAAAAGAGGGCGCAACGCAGCAAAAATCGCCACAAAGACGCGTAAATTCCCCTTACCCCACAACGCAACTTGAGGCAATACGCAGAATCACGACCATAAGTTGTCGGTGTTATCCAAAGTCATTCTGGAACACAT
>JALFCW010000122.1 GCA_022771625.1 Prevotella sp. | reverse complement strand
GTCAACTGTCTTGTCTCTGTGAAGGCTGTTGACATCACCGACACTGGAGTCACTCTCCACATGCCCAACGACACTCTGCAGATGTATGCCTATTTAGGTGATGCAAAAATATCCAATGGCCAGTTTGATCTTGCCCGCGAGAGCTATTCAGTGGAGAGTTTGCGCCTTGTCGAGGGCAAGTTGAATTATGATATCATATTCCAACCTCAACTTAAGGGATTGGATTATAATCACCTGGCTCTTAGTGACATACGGCTTTCGGTTGATTCCATATTCTATTGTGCTCCCGATGCCCGACTGAAGATTGTGGAGTGCAGTATGAAGGAGAAAAGCGGAATTGTATTGAGCAGTTTGACGGGCGGAATTGCGCTCGATTCCACCAAGGTGAGTCTTCCTCGAATGACTCTTACCACTCCCGACTCCAATGTGGAAATGGAATGTGATATGGATCTCAACGCCTTCGACGAGAAGAATCCCGGAAAGGTATATCTGCGATTCTTTGCAGAGATAGGCAAGCAGGATGTCATGCGCTTTGCGGGTGATATGCCGCAGCAATTTATCATGCGCTATCCCAATCATCCGATTTCGGTGAGACTCTCGCTCAACGGAAATATGAATCATGCCCGAATCAGTGCATTCGACGTCAGTCTGCCCACTGCCTTCAAGTTGAATACAGAGGGATATGCCGTCAATCCCACCGACATCAAGCGAATGAAAGCTGAGATGAGACTGCGAGGCACTACATACAACATCGGATTTCTCACTGCTCTCGCTCCCATGCCGTCGAACATACGCATTCCTTCGGGCATCTCCTTGGCAGCACATCTTAAAGCCGACCGACAAGTGTATTCGGCTAATATGCGCATTGCCGAGGGCAGGGGAACAGTCACTGCACAAGGCAAATACAACCAGCGTTCTGACGCATATTCTGCTGTTGCAAAGGTGAATAATGTAAATGTGCGACATTTCATGCCTCGTGATTCCATAGGTGTTGTCAACTGCCAGTTGAAGGTTGACGGACGAGGATTTGATCCTCTTAGACGAAGCACCCGATTGAATGCCGAGGCGATATTGCAAGGTGCTTCATACGGACATGTCAATCTCAAGAACACCACTCTCACAGCTCGCATTAAGGACGGAATAGGACATGTAGTGCTGGCCAGCGACAATGAGATGCTCGACGGAACAATCTCACTCGATGCTCTGATGTCGAAAAAGCGTGTGGATGCCACTCTTGCTGCCGACGTGAGATGGGCCGACCTCTATGCCATGAGACTTATGAAGAAACCGTTCGTCACCTCGATGTGCGCGCATGTGGATGTCGCATCCGACCTCAATAACACTCACAGTCTTCAGGCATTAATCAACGATCTCACTCTGCGCACAGAGAAAAAGACATACCGACCGAAGGATTTCTCTCTCGACCTCTCAACGTCGCCCGATACAACTTGGGCTAAGGCGGCAAGCGGTAATCTGCAACTGGATTTCCGTGGAAAAGGTGGATATGAGCATCTGCTCGGACAGTTGGACAAACTGATGGCAAAGGTGGATGAGCAGCGAAGGGAGAAGGTTATCGACGAGGAGGAACTGCGGGCTCTGCTGCCCACAATCCGACTGAATATCCAGAGCGGAAATGATAATCCCGTGGCCAACATCCTGAGATACAATGGATTTGACTTCCAGGATATGTCTGTCACATTCCGCTCGTCACCACAAAAAGGCATGGGCGGACGTGGGCATATCTATAAGATGAATGTTGATAGTATTCCTATCGACACAATGCGATTCTTCATACGTCAGGATTCCTCTCGAGTGAATTTCCGATTGCTCGTGCAGAACAACAAGCGCAATCCGCAACTCGTCTTCAAGTCGATTGTCAATGGATATATCGACGGCAATCGTGTGGGTGCCGATGCTCAGTTCTATGATAAACATAATGTCAAGGGACTCGATATGGGTGTGATGGCTGAGATGCTCGACAGCGGTATTAATGTGCATCTCGCTCCCTACGAACCGCTAATCGGATATAAGACATTCCGCCTAAACACTGATAATTATCTCTTTCTCGGACGCGACAACAGACTAAGTGCAAAGGTTGACGTTATTGCCGATGACGGCACTGGCGTGAAGGTGTATAGTGATGATACCGACCCGACAATGCTTCAGGACTTGACAGTGAGTGTCAATCGCCTCAATCTCGAACAGGTGACATCTGTCTTTCCGTTCATGCCTCTGATTTCGGGTATGATGAATGGCGATTTCCACTTGATGCAAGATGCTGAGAGGCAGATTTCTGTGGTGTCCGACTTGCAAGTGGGCAATATGGCCTACGAGCGCATGCCATTGGGCAATCTTGGCAGTGAGTTTGTTTATCTGCAGGATGGCGAAAACCGCCATAGGGTAGAGGCGAGATTGTCACGCAATGACTTTGAGATTGGTGTGCTTAGCGGTATGTATGACAATAGTGGCGACGGATATCTCGATGCCACTCTCGACCTTGTGCGCACTCCTTTGTCATTGGTCAACGGATTCATTCCCGACCAGTTGCTCGGTTTCGACGGTTTTGCCGAAGGCCATCTCTCTGTGGCGGGAGCATTATCGAGTCCGCAGGTGAATGGCGAGCTGTATGTTGACTCTGCCTATGTCAAGAGTGTGCCTTATGGAGTGGTGATGCGTTGCGATAACGACCCCGTGCGCATCGTGGGCAGCAATTTGCTACTTGAGAATTTCACTCTCTATGGCGACAACAACAGTCCGCTCACCATATATGGAAATGTGGATTTCTCCAATCCCGAAAGCATGTCGATGAACATGAGGATGAGGGCGAAGAACTATCAGATTATCAGTGCAAAGAAATCATCCAAGTCGCTTGCCTATGGAAAGGCATTCGTCAATTTCGGAGCCATCGTCAAGGGACCGCTCGAAGAGCTCAATATGCGAGGAACACTGGATGTGCTTGGTTCGACAAACATTACATATATCTTGCGCGACTCGCCTCTCAACACCAGCGACCAACTCAGCGAACTTGTCACCTTCACCGACTTCAGCGACACTACTCGTGTGGTACAACAGGCTCGTCCAGTTGTGGGAGGTCTCGACATGCTCCTGATGATGAATGTCGAACAGGGAGCTCACGTCAGATGTTTCCTCAATCCCGACCAGTCGAACTATGTGGATGTAGAGGGCGGTGGCGAATTGCGCATGACATACAGCGACTTTAACGGTATGCAGCTCTTCGGGCGATATACCATCAATGATGGTGAGATGAAATATCAGTTGCCTGTCATTCCTCTCAAAACTTTTACCATCGGACAAGGCAGTTATGTGGAGTTCACTGGCGACGTGATGAATCCTCGACTTAATCTCACTGCCACCGAGCGTGTGAAAGCCCTCGTCACATCTGAGGGCGGCAGCAGTCGCAGTGTGGCATTCGACTGCGGAGTGAAGGTGACAAAGACGCTCAACGACATGGGACTGGAGTTTACTCTCGACGCTCCCGACGATATGTCGGTGAAGAACGAGCTCACGGCAATGAGTATGGAGGAGAGAGGCAAAGTGGCTGTCACAATGCTCACCACGGGTATGTATCTCAATGGCGAGTCGGGCAGCAATGTCACCATGAACAGTGCGCTCAATGCTTTCCTCCAGGGTGAGATAAATAATATCACGCAGAGTGCGATGAGCACTTTCGACCTCAGTCTTGGTATCGAGCAAAACGCCAATGCCGCCGGACAGACTTACACCGACTACTCGTTTAAGTTCTCAAAGCATTTCTGGAACAATCGCTTCAACTTCGTCATCGGCGGCAGTGTATCTACCGGCAGTGCATCATCACAAGAGTCCGACGGAACGTTCATCGACAATGTGTCGCTCGAATATCGTCTCGACCAGTCGGCAATGCGTTATGTCCGCCTGTTCTACGACAAGAACAAGCGCGACATTCTCGACGAGCGCATATCCGAATATGGAGCCGGTCTTGTTTGGCGACGCAAGTTGGAGAGTTTTTCAGATTTCTTCCGCTTTGGCAATAATAAGGCGACAGTGCCACAGGACACTACAAAAACACGCAGTAAAGATGAAAAAACCAAGTAAATACATTATAATATATATATGTGTCGCTCTCTTCATGGCGACATCATGCAGCACCACGAGCAATCTGCCCGAAGACGAGGTGTTGTATGTGGGAATGACGCCTATCAACTATACCGACACAGTTCCGCTTCGCTTCGCTGACTATATGGAAGGAGTGAAGGAAGAAGTGGAGGCGGCACTTGCCTGCGCCCCCAACGGTTCGGTGTTCGGTAGCTCATATATGCGCAATCCGCTACAGATTCGCCTTGGCATATACAACACGTTTGCCAACAGCGAGTCGGGATTCGGCAAATGGATGCGCGATCACTTCGGGCGCGAACCGGTGCTCATCAGCAATGTCAATCCGCCCACTCGCGCCTTGGTGGCTCAGAATCTTCTGCGCTCCTACGGATTTTTCAACGCCAAGGCCACAGGCAAGGTTATTCCCCAGGCCAATGCCAAAAAGGCAAAGGTGGGATACGACATCACTACTGGACATCTCTACACCATCGACACATTGAAGCACTACCGGTTTAATGCCGGTATGGACAGTGTGATTCGTGCCAACATGAAGGATTGCAAGATACACAGTGGCAATCCGTTCTCAACGGCGGCATTGGACGAGGAGCGCAACCGCATCAGCAATCTCTTGCGCGAAAACGGATATTATTATTATCGTCCGGCTTATGCCACTATCCTTGCCGACTCTCTCAACATTCCAGGAAGTGTGGAGGTGAGAATGCAACCGATAGCCGGCATTCCCTCCGAGGCAACACGCAAGTGGTATCTCGGCAGAATGACTATACAGATGCGACGCAACATCTCAGAGCAGCTCACCGACACCGTCGTGCGACGCAACATCACCGTCATACATGGCGGCAAGAGAAGCCCGATGCGTGCCAGGGCAATACGCAAGGACATGACACTCAGGCGTGGAAACATGTTCAGACAGAGCGACCTCAACGAGTCGTCGTCGGTGCTCAACAGTCTTGGATTGTTCTCGGTGTCGTCGTTCTCGTTCACTCCGCGCGATACGACGGCTCAGTGCGACACGCTCGACATGATTCTCAACTGTGTGCTCGACAAGCCCTACGATGTCTCTGTCGAGGCCAACTACACGCTCAAGAGCGACAACCGAATGGGACCTGGACTCGTTCTCGGACTGTCGAAGAGAAATGCTTTCCGTGGTGGCGAGAAACTCAGTCTCAAACTCATGGGCTCTTATGAGTGGCAGACGGGAAGACAGGTGACTGCCAGCAAATCGAGCATCAACAGTTATGAATATGGTGCCGAACTCTCTTTGGAATATCCTCGTATCGAGGCTTTCGGATTGCTCAAGCGTCGCAGATTTCATTCGCCTCCATCCACGGTGTTGTCGCTGAGTATCAATCAGCGCGATCGTGCCAACTATTATAAGTTGCTCACAGTCAAGTCGTCAGTCACCTACAAGGTGCAGGCTTCGCGCAACTGGCGACACGAGTTTACGCCAGTCGGTATCGACTATAACCGACTTTACGGCACTTCCTCCAAATTCGACTCCATCATGCTCAACAACTTGCAGTATTACTATAGCATGTTCGACATGTTTGTCCCCAAACTGCAGTATTCGGTGAGCTATCAGAGCGACCCGTGGAAGAAGAATCCGATTTTTTGGGAAGCCACATTCACCGAGGCAGGCAACATCGTGTCGTTGGGATATATGGCTTTCGGCAAGAATTTCGGCACGCCTTACAAGACACTCTTCGGCATTGACTATGCCCAGTTTATCAAACTCTCCTCTTCGCTTCGCAAGACATGGCAGTTGGGCTTCAAGTCGCAGTTGGTGGGACGTGTGGCTGGCGGCATCATCATTCCCTATGGCAATAGCGAGGTGGCACCGTTCGCCGAAAGTTTCTATGTGGGTGGAGCCAACAGTATCCGTGCCTTCACGGTGAGGAGTGTCGGTCCTGGGCGCTATCGTTCGGATGATGCCGAATATGCATATTTCGACCGTGTTGGCGACATCAAACTGGAGGCCAATCTCGAATATCGATTCAATATCTTCGGAGGATTGTATGGCGCATTGTTCCTCGATGCCGGAAACGTGTGGAATCTGAAAAACTCCTTCGAATACGAAGGTGCTGAGGACGGAGTGTTCCGCCTTAAGGACTTCTGGAAGCAGATGGCTCTCGGCACAGGATTCGGCGTGCGCTACGATCTCGATTTCTTCGTGCTTCGTCTCGACCTTGGTATCGGTCTTCATCTGCCCTACGACACTGGCAAGAGCGGATTCTATAATATACCCAAGTTCAGAGATGGACTCGGATTTCACTTTGCCATCGGTTATCCGTTCTAATCAGTGTTAAAGACAAAAAATATTAAATAAGGATAGAAAAGTGGCAAAATATAATGCGTAATTGGAAAATTATCAGTAATTTTGCACACAAAAAACATTATAAACAAAAAAATAAGTACAAGTATGAAACCAACTTTATTACTCTTGGCAGCCGGAATGGGTAGCCGTTACGGCGGTCTGAAGCAGCTTGACGGTCTGGGACCCAACGGTGAAACCATTATGGACTATTCAATCTTCGATGCTATCAAAGCAGGATTTGGAAAGATAGTCTTTGTTATCCGCAAGGATTTCGAGGATGATTTCCGCAACAAGATATTGAGCAAATATGAAGGTCATGTGCCGGTGGAGCTTTGCTTCCAGAGTCTCGACGCTCTGCCCGAGGGATTCCAGTGTCCTGCCGACCGAGTAAAGCCTTGGGGCACCAATCATGCAGTGCTCATGGCAAAGGATGTCATCAAGGAGCCATTCTGCGTCATCAACTGCGACGACTTCTATAATCGCGACGCATTCCAGGTAATAGGAAAGTTCCTCGCCGACCTGCCTGAGGGCAGCCGCAACAGTTATGCCATGGTGGGATTCCGCGTGGGCAACACTCTCTCCGACAATGGCACTGTGGCTCGTGGTATCTGCTCAAAGGATGACAAAGGCAACCTTACCACTGTCGTTGAGCGCACCGAGATTATGCGTGTCGATGGTCCTGTATGCTATAAGGACGAACAGGGTGAGTGGGTGGCCGTTGAGGACAACACTCCCGTGTCGATGAACATGTGGGGATTCACTCCCGACTACTTCGAGCATAGTGAGGCATATTTCAAGGAATTCCTCTCCGACCCGAAGAATATGGAGAATCTCAAGGCTGAGTTCTTCATTCCGATGATGGTCAACAAGCTCATCAACGAGAATACCGCCACCGTCAAAGTGCTCGACACTACCAGCAAGTGGTTTGGTGTAACCTATTCTGCCGACCGCCAGAGTGTGGTTGACAAGATTCAGAGTCTCATTGATGAGGGGGTATATCCCAACAAACTTTTTTAATTTGAGAAATACGTGAATATTAATATCCTATCTGAGGCGGAGCTCACGCAGCTCCGCTCTATTATCGCCGCCGCTGCTGACATTGTCGTTATCGGTCATGTCAACCCCGACGGCGATGCCATTGGTTCTATTCTCGCTTGGACTAACTATCTGCAGAGCGAGGGCAAGTCGGTGTGTCTGATCGTTCCCGACAAATATCCCGACTTTCTTAATTGGCTTCCCAACACCGACAAGATCTTGCGCCATGACAAACATCCCGAGAAGACGGAACTGCTGGTGGCTACGGCCGACCTCATCTTCTGTCTCGACCTTAACACACTATCGCGCACGGAAGCACTTGCCGACCATATAGCCTCGGCAAAAGCCGCTAAGGTGCTCATCGATCATCATCCCAATCCGGATGATCTCTTCAATCTCACGATATCACATCCCGAGATGAGTTCAACGAGCGAACTCGTATTCCGACTCGTATGGCAACTTGGAGCATTCGAGCGTCTCGGACATCATTTTGCAGTGCCTTGCTATTGCGGAATGATGACCGACACTGGCGGATTTACATTCAACTCCACACGTCCCGAGATATTCTTCATCATCAGCCAACTGCTCACAAAGGGTATCGACAAGGACAAAATTTATCGCAATGTATATAATGTGGCGAGCGAAAGCAAAATCCGACTGTGGGGATATGTGCTATATGAGAAGATGGAATATGATGCCACACGTCATGCAGCATTCTTCACACTCACACGAGCCGACCTCAAGCGATTCAATTATATCAAGGGCGATGCCGAGGGACTTGTGAATATGCCGTTGCAGATAAAGGGCACGCGACTCTCCATATCATTGCGCGAGGATACCGACAAGGATAATACAGTTTGGGTGAGTCTCAGGTCGGTGGATGATTTCAACTGTACCGAGATGGCTGCCGCATTCTTCAATGGAGGAGGTCATTTCAATGCCTCGGGAGGCCGACTCAACTGCTCTATCGAGGAGGCTGCCGAGATTACACGTAAAGCAATTAAAACATTTGAAGATAAGTTAAAATGAAAAACAGTAGATTAATGAGCAAACTGATGGCTTTTGCACTTGTTCTCGTTGCCCTCTGGTCGTGTGACGACTATGAGACATACGGCGAGAGAAAGGAGAAGGAGCGTGATGCCATCGCCGAGTATATCAAGTCGCGCAATATCAAGGAGATTAGCGAAGACGAGTTTGTGCTCAAGGGTTGCACTACCGACACCTTGACAAAGGAGTATGTCTATCTCTCGAAGAGCGGTATATGGATGCAGATTATCCGAAAGGGTGAAGGCACAATGCTCGAAAACAAGAAGCAGGTGAATGTGCTCCTAAGATATGTGGAATATAATATTCTCGAAGGTGTCATTCTCTCCAGCAACTACTCATATAGCAATCTCTACGACAAGATGACTGTATATCGTGAGGGCAGTAGCTATACTGCTTCTTTCGTACAAGGCATTATGAACAGCACGTATGGCGCTTCTGTGCCCGCCGGATGGCTCGTTCCATTAGACTATATCACTCTCGCTCGCCCCACAAGCGATCAGGCTCTTGCCGAAGTGCGACTCATAGTGCCTCATTCCCAGGGCACTTCGTCGGCTCAGTCGAGCGTTTATCCCTGTTTTTATCAGATTACATACGAAAGAGAAAAATAACTTTTTTAATTAAGAATTAAGAGTTTAAAATTAATAATTAATTGATATGACACTCATTAAGTCTATTTCCGGTATTCGCGGAACCATCGGCGGTCGCACTGGCGACACCCTAAATCCGCTCGACATCGTTAAGTTTACAACGGCTTATGCCACATTCATACGTAGCCACACTACCGACGGAAGCGGAAAGATTGTTGTGGGTCGTGATGCCCGTATGTCGGGACAGATGGTTGACTCCATAGTCAGCGGAACTCTCGTGGGCATGGGATTCGATGTGCTCAACATCGGTCTTGCCACAACTCCCACCACCGAACTTGCTGTCACCATGTCGGGAGCTGATGGTGGAATCATCATCACCGCAAGCCATAATCCTCGTCAATGGAATGCCTTGAAGTTGCTCAACTCTCATGGCGAATTTCTCACCAAAGACGACGGTAATGAGGTGCTCGACATCGCTGAGCGCGAGGACTTTGAATATGCTGAGGTTGACCATCTCGGAAAGATTATAAACGATTCGTCGTTTGATGACCGTCATATCGAGTCGGTGCTTAATCTCAATCTTGTTGATGCCGAGGCAATCCGCAAGGCTGGATTCAAGGTGTGTGTTGACAGTATCAACAGTGTGGGTGGAGTGATTCTTCCCAAACTCCTCGACCGTCTTGGAGTGGAGTATAAGTTCCTTAATGCTGATCCTACAGGCGATTTTGCTCATAATCCCGAACCGCTCGAAAAGAATCTCTCCGGCATCATGGACGAGATGAAGTCGGGTGCTTATAATCTCGGAATTGTTGTTGACCCGGATGTCGATCGCCTTGCCTTTATCTGCGAGGACGGCCGCATGTTCGGTGAGGAATACACTCTCGTGAGTGTAGCCGACTATGTTCTGAGTCACACTCCTGGCAACACTGTCAGCAATCTCAGTTCCACTCGCGCCTTGCGTGATGTCACTCAGCAGCATGGTGGCACATATACAGCAGCCGCAGTGGGCGAGGTGAATGTCACCACCAAGATGAAGGAAGTGGGAGCAGTTATCGGCGGTGAGGGCAACGGTGGAGTAATCTATCCCGAGAGCCACTATGGTCGCGACGCTCTTGTGGGCATTGCGCTCTTCCTTTCGTCATTGGCCCATAAAGGTTGCAAGGTAAGCGAACTTCGCGCCACATTCCCGGAGTATTTCATTGCAAAGAACCGCATCGACCTCACTCCTTCCACCGATGTGGATGCCATCCTCGAAAAGGTGAAGCAGCTCTATGCCAACGAGCAGGTGAACGACATCGATGGAGTGAAGATCGACTTCCCCGACAAGTGGGTTCATCTTCGCAAGTCAAACACCGAACCGATTATCCGTGTCTATAGCGAAGCCTCTACGATGGAGGCTGCCGATGCTCTTGGCAAGCAGATTATGCAGGTGGTTTATGATATGCAATAATCATTCCGCATGAACTACTCAGGATTAATAATAGCAGTCATCACCTTTCTTGTCATCGGACTTTTCCATCCGTTAGTCATCAAGGGTGAATATTATTTCGGAACACGATGCTGGTGGGTTTTTCTTCTCGCCGGCATCGGGTTCATCATTGCCAGTCTATTGGTTTCAGATGATATGTTGAGCCCGATTCTCGGTGTCGTAGGCTGTTCGTGCCTATGGAGCATCCTCGAGATATTCGAGCAGAAGGAGAGGGTAGAGAAGGGATGGTTCCCCAAGAATCCCAAGCGCAAGGACGAGTATAAATAATATATACTTTACATCGTTATACTCTCGATACGCAGTTGCAACATTCCCGCCGGCACCTTCACGCTCACCACATCTCCCGCCTTCTTTCCGGCAAGCGCCTGTGCTATAGGCGACTTTATCGACATCTTTCCCTCGCGAATGTTTGCCTCGTGTGGGCTCACCAGTGTATAAGTCATCCTGGCTTGGTTGGCGAGATTTGTCAGTTCCACCTTCGTCAGCAGTCCCACAGAGTCGGAGCCCAATAACGACTTGTCAATCACTCGTGCATGTTCGAGTATTCTCTGTCTGAATCTTATCTGACTCAATATTCTTCCCTGTTCGCGCTTTGCGGCATGATATTCAAAGTTCTCGCTCAGGTCGCCTTGTGCGCGAGCCTCCGAGATAGCGTCCCTCACCCGTGGCAAATCCACCGACTCCAATTGCTTTAATTCGGCCAATATCTTGTTGTAGCCTTCTTCCGACATGTATTCCATAAACTTTCAATTTTCAATTTTCAACTTTCAATTTTCTAATTTGTGTGCAAAGGTAATCAAAAAAATCCAAACTACAACAATTTTCCCAGAATTCGTTATTCATTTTCCCAAAATATGATTTTCTTAATCCCTCACTTGGTTTTAACTTATGACCTCTAAGGGTCATAACTTATGACCGACATCTATTATAAGTTATGGCTTCTGAGGGGAAGCAAAAGCGTAACCGTAACCCGTAACTGACATTGATTTTCCTTGTGCATGCGAGCGCGTATGTACTTATATATATAGAAATTAATTTAATTAATATATATTTGAACACAGAGTTATTGAGTCACAGAGTTTTTGTGTATCTCTGAGTTTTTGAAAGTGAATTTCAATGTCAGTTACGGGTTACGGTTACGCTTCCCTCTTTGAGGCAAGTCGCCTCCGGCACTCGATTTTAAACGGTTGCAATAGTATTGTATTGAAAAAGTCCTTTCTTTGATTGAACAGTATTTTTTAAATGATTTCAATGCGACTGCTTGAGTTGTTGCCTTCCTGGATTACCTGTATCTGCACGGGGATGTTGGCTTTCACCTCGTCCACATGACTGATGACACCCACATGACGGCCGCTCTGGCTGTGGAGGGTGCGAAGAGTGGTGATGGCATTGGTGAGCGACTGACCGCTGAGTGTGCCGAAACCCTCGTCGATAAAGAGTGTATCCACCGATAGTGTGTCGCCAATGTCGGCAAGGGCGAGGGCAAGGGCAAGCGATACGAGAAAACTCTCACCGCCACTAAGCGAGTCGGTGCCGCGGGTGGCAAAACCTTGATAAGCATCCTCAAGCGAGATGTAGAGCGTGCCGGGGACGGCCTTTAGCGTGTATCTCGGGGCAAGACGCTGGAGATAGACATTGGCAGAATGGAGCAGACTGCCTAGAATGTAGCTTTGGGCAATCTTTTGGAATTTGGTGCCGTTGGCATCACCGATATATGCGTTCACCCTCTGCCAACGGTCATACTCCTTGCGCGCCTCCTCAGCTTTCAGCCTCAGTTCCTCGGCTCCCTCCTTCTTCATTTTGTCATCGTCGAGAGTCTTTTTCTTGGCTCCATAGTTTTGGTTGAGCATGCTGATTTCATCTGATAGTTGTGAGTGGGTCGCAGTGAGATTTTCTATCGTGTCATCCTCGGATATCGAACTGCTAATTTCCTCGGCTATATGGTTCTTCATGCGCAATTCGATATTGGCGAGCAAGGTGTGGCATTGCTGCAAATCACGCTTTGTCTGTTCACAGTCATTGGTGAGCGCGTCGATGAATGAGGATTGCAGAAGATACAGTTCGTCCAGTCGCGTGATGTCAATATCCTGATGGCTCTCGATGAATGAGGATATTTCTTCCTTGGCATGTCTTGTCGTGTCGTTGGCCTTGTTGAGAAGGGCGAGGGTAGAAGCCACTTCGCCCGACAAGGTGTTGAAACGTGATACGAGCGACTGCTGCTCCACGGGATTCGTGGGGATATAATCCTTCCATTGCTCACGCATTGCCAATATGGATTGCCTGGAGTCGCGTATTGTTGTGATCTGCTGCTCCATTTGTCGCATTTCGCCCTCCAGTGTCGTCTTAGCCTGTTGTTGTTGCTTATATGTTGAGACCCAAGAGGCGAGTAGGGTGGCATAGGCGAGAGGGTCGGCAGCCCATTCTGATTCCGCAATACTGCTGCTTACTTCTTCCATATTCTTTCCCAACGATTCGTTGGTGGTGCCGATGATGGTGAGGGCATTCTCCATTTCTTTCTCGCATTTCTCCTTTTCGCTCTTACTATAGTCGAATGTCGGTTGTAAAACCTTTTCGATATGAATCTTTTGTGCGGAGAGAGACTTGCGGATTGATTTCAGAGTCTCGTTGATAGCCTCGCCTTGGGCAATGATGGCCTTGAGATTATCGCGCTCTTGTTCGTTGGTAATCCGGATGGCTGTGAGTTGATGATGTATGTCGTCTGATATGGTTGGGATGCCACATTTCCTGCAAGCCTTCAATGCATTGTTTTCAGCCTCTGCCACCGATTTGTCGTTGTCGTGAGCAAGTCGGTTGGTGTTATATGATTTTTCCTCAGCCTTCACCTCAGCCTCCAATTTGTTATAGAGTTGTGATTGTACGTCATACATTCGTTTGGCTTCCTCATACTTCATGTTCACATCATTATACATCTCCATAAGAGCAGTCTCGGCGGGCGGAACATCCTTTATTACCTGTTGACACACAGGACATTTGTCGCCCACGTGCAGTTTGTGGCGCATGGATTGTGCCCACTTGTCGATGGTGTCCTTATGCTTGAGCAATAAATCTTCAGATGAGTCGAGAGCCAACTTTGCAGCTTCCACCATCGGCTTTTGTAGCATTGCCTCCTGTCTCTTGTTCTCCAATGCCCCAAGATCCGTTTTGAGTTGTTGTTCTTTCTCTGCGTATGCTTTCTTTGTGGAATCAAGATGATGTAGCATAGTCTTTGCCTCGTCGATGGCAGCCAATATGGCGGTGGTCTTGTTGAGGCGGTCATACAAGGTCTTCATCCCCATTGCGTCGAGCTCTTCTTGTTTCTGCTTTTCGTTGTTCTCGATGATCAACAGTTTGGCTTTCGCCTCTTCCAGAGCCTTGTTGGCATTTAGGAATGAGGGTGTGAAAGTGTTGGATAATTTCAAACTGTATTCACTCAGTCTTTTCTTTTCGGATTCAATTTTTTTGCGGTCGGATGTTATCTGTCTTAATTGCATAACGATAGAGTCGGCCTTGGCATAGAGAGCCTCTTTCTTCTTGTTGCTTTCGATGTATTCCATCACTTTGGCATAGGCCGCCGACTTGTCGTGAAGCTGGTTTTCGAGATATGCCAATCCATCGAGCAGCAATCTGTATGTGCAAGCCTTTTCGCTCATGTCTTTCTCATATGTAGAGATGTTCTTCTCAGCCTCCTTCTTCTCTTTCATCACCTGACGGATCTCGGCTGTTTCCCTCCATTGTGCGAGTGTTCTCTCGTTTTGGATAAACGATTCACTGCCTGTTTTCTCCTCCACCTTGCTTAGGGCCGACTCACA
>JALFCW010000116.1 GCA_022771625.1 Prevotella sp. | reverse complement strand
GAGGGGAAAAAGAATGCAGAGGAAACCAAGTTGCGACGATTGCTGATAAAGCACAGTAGCGACGTGGCTGACAAGGCCCTCGGGATAGTGGATGCACATCCGGAGCTCCACCTCGACAGACAATTTGTCGAGGATGGGGCTTTGCTGCATGACATAGGCATATTCATGACCGATGCCCCGGGAATACATTGCCATGGCAATCGACCATATATCGAGCATGGCAAGATAGGTGGGGAGATCCTGAGAAAAGAGGGACATGATGACTTGGCACGAGTGTGCGAGCGTCATACCGGAACAGGACTGCCAGGATATGAACCCGAGACATTGGAAGAGCAAGTGATATGCTATGCCGACAAATTCTACTCAAAATCACATCCCGAAAGAGTAAGAACAGTGGAGCAAACGGCACAAAGTTTGAGTAAATATGGCGAAGAAGGGGTGGAAAAGTTCTTGAAATGGTCAAAAATGTTCGAGAATGAGTGTTAAAAAACTGAAAGCATAACGATATTAGCCGAATTATCAGTAATTTTGCAGCCGTGAAGAAAATAACGTTCATATTACTGATGCTGTTCGCCTTCATTTTTGTGTGGGCGTCCATAGGCACTTTGTCCTATCCCAAGGACAAAAAAGTGCGTGCTGCCGATTCTCTGACAGCCGATTCTGTGCCGCAGGACACTACCGTCCAGAACAGTGAGAAAGCTAAAGCTTTGCAGAAGAGAAACAAGACGCTGGAGCCCGACACTACACAGATGGATTCCCTTCAGCTTGCTATATACAAATACAACAAGGCTATCGATGACTCGATTGCCCTTGACAGTGCCAACCGCCGCAAGAAGAACGGAATAGACGCTCCTGTGCATTATGTGGCCAACGACTCGCTTATCTACGAGGGTGGGTCGGGGATGGCCTATCTATATGGCGACGCCAATGTGAAATATGAGGATATGGACCTCAAGAGCGAGGAGATATACATGTGTCTCGACAGCAGTCTGGTGCATGCCCGAGGCGGTAAGGACTCCACGGGAGTGGCATTTGGTACTCCTGTCTTCGTAATGGGAAAGGATACATACGAGACCGACTCGATGGCGTTTAACTTCAAGACAAAGAAGGGACTCATCAGCAATGTATATACCGAACAGGAGGACGGATTCCTAACAAGTGAATTGTCGAAGCGTAATTCGGCAGGAGAGATTTTTCTGCAACACGGAAAATATACCACTTGTGACGACCCGCATCCCGACTTCTATCTGGCCCTGTCGAGAGCAAAGGTGACGCCTGGTAAGAAGGTGGTATTCGGACCGGCTTATCTCGTGGTGGCTGACGTGCCATTGCCTTTTGCCATCCCATACGGATTCTTCCCGTTCAGCAAGAGTTATTCGAGCGGATTCATCATGCCTACTTATGGAGATGAGACGGAGCGAGGTTTTTATCTGAGAGATGGTGGATACTATTTTGCCATCAGCGACAAGATGGATCTTAAGGTGCTGGGAGAAATATATACCAAGGGGTCGTGGGGACTATCGGCTGCAAGCAACTATAAGAAGAGATACAAGTATAGCGGTTCGTTCTTCGCCAGTTATCAGAATACCATCAATGGTGAGAAGAACATGCCCGACTATGCTAAGCAAACCAGTTTTAAGATTCAGTGGAGTCATCGACAGGATGCCAAGGCAAATCCCTTCCGCACATTGTCGGCAAGTGTGAACTTCGCCACAAGCAGTTATGAGCGAAATAACCTCACGTCGATGTATAATCCACAGAGCTATTCGCAGACAACGCGTACATCATCAGTCTCGATGACCAATACGTTCTCAAGTATCGGTATGACACTGAGCACCACAATGAACCTCAGTCAGAATATGCGCGACTCATCTATCTCGATGACCTTGCCCGACCTGAATATATCTATCAGCAGATTCTATCCTTTTAAGCGCAAGAAGATGGCGGGCAAGGAAAGATGGTATGAGAAAATTTCGATGAGCTATACTGGTCAGTTGTCCAACTCCATCAACACTAAGGAGGACAAACTGATGCACTCGAGTCTCACTCGCGACTGGCGAAACGGTATGCAGCACAATATCCCTATCAGTGGCAATTTTACATTGTTCAACTATCTGAATATCAACCCGTCGATTAACTTCACCGACCGTATGTACACCAACAAGATCAACCGCTCGTGGGATGAGCAGGCGCAGAAGGAGGTGACGGACACTATCGACGGATTCTATAACATCTACAACTGGAGCATGAGTGTGAGTGCATCAACAAAACTGTATGTGTTCTACACTCCATGGAGAAAACTCTTTGGCGACAAGATTAAGACCATACGCCACGTCTTCACTCCACAGGTGAGCTTCAACTATGCTCCTGACTTCAGTAGCAGCAGATATGGATACTACGAGACATACCAGAAGACAGATGCCAACGGAAATGTGTCGCTCGTGGAATATTCTCCTTATTCCAATGGACTCTATGGCGTTCCGGGAAAAGGAAAGACGGGAAGTGTGTCGGTGGATATCTCAAATAACTTTGAGATGAAGATAAAGTCGGATGCCGACTCAACGGGTGAGAAGAAGATTAGTCTTATCGACGAGTTGGGAGCATCGATGTCGTATAACTTCGCTACTGACATCCGACCATTGAGTGACCTCAGTACGCGCCTGCGACTGAAACTGTCGAAGAGCTACACCTTAAACCTCAATGCCGTATTCGCATCATACGCCTACGAGCTCGACGAGAACGGGCGTCCGGTACTTTCAAATACCAAGACCTTATGGGGAATGGGTAAGTTTGGACGATTCCAAGGTATGTCGCAAAACATATCCTATACGCTCGACAACAACAAGGTGAGCAACTTCTTCAAGTGGTTGAGAGGCGAGAAGGTGGATAAGAAGAAAGACAAGAACTCCCGCGATGAGGAGGATGAAGAGGACGAGTTCAACCGCGAGACCAACGAGGACGACGACATGCAACGTGGTCAGAGAGGCGCACGCAAGGAAAACGCAGGAAAGGCAGAGACTGACGAGGACGGATACATGAAATTCAGTATTCCATGGTCGCTTAGCTTCGGATATGGTATCACGATGCGTGAGAACACCGGAGGACAGTTCAACTACGACAAGATGCGCTATCCATATAAGTTCACACAGACACTCAACTGTAGCGGAAACATAAGAATATCCGACGGATGGAACATCAGTTTCTC
>JALFCW010000054.1 GCA_022771625.1 Prevotella sp. | reverse complement strand
CTTCGGATATGGTATCACGATGCGTGAGAACACCGGAGGACAGTTCAACTACGACAAGATGCGCTATCCATATAAGTTCACACAGACACTCAACTGTAGCGGAAACATAAGAATATCCGACGGATGGAACATCAGTTTCTCGTCGGGATATGACTTCGAGAACAAGAAGATATCAATGACAACGGCATCGTTGGGACGCGACCTCCATTGCTTCAATATGTCGTGCCAGTTGGTGTTGGCGCCCTACACAAGCTATAACTTCTCGTTCCGCTGTAATGCAGCCACGCTCACCGATGCGCTCAAATACGACAAGCGAAGCAGCTATAGCAATGCGGTGCAGTGGTATTAAGAAAAATTGAAAAATTGAAATATTGAAATATTAAAATATTTAAGGGGAAGATGGCTGAATTACCTGAGTTGGTGAAGGATTTGGCACTTATTCTCGTTGTGGCGGGAACGGTGACCTTGCTGTTTAAGCGACTTAAACAGCCACTTGTACTTGGATATATAGTGGCAGGATTTATCGTGAGCCCACAGATGCCATATACAATGTCGGTGATTGACCGTGCTGATGTACAGACTTGGGCGGACATTGGTGTAATGTTCCTGCTCTTCTCCCTCGGACTCGATTTCTCATTTAAAAAGATACTGAAGATGGGAGCGGCTCCCGTGATTGCCTCGCTCACCATCATATTCTGTATGATGCTTATTGGCGTCACTGTGGGCAATGCCTTCGGATGGAGTCAGATGGATTGTATCTTCCTTGCCGGTATGCTGGCAATGAGTTCCACCACTATTATATATAAGGCTTTCGACGATATGGGATTGCGGCAGCAGCACTTTGCCTCGCTTGTGATGAGCGTACTGATATTGGAGGATGTGCTGGCTATCGTGATGATGGTTATGCTGTCGGCTGTGGCCAAGGGTAATAGTCCCGACGGTGAGGAGATGATAGGCAGTGTATTGCGCATAGGCTTTTTCCTCATATTGTGGTTTGTAGTGGGAATATCGCTCATACCTATGTTCTTGCGCTCCGTGCGCAAACTGATAAGCGAGGAAACGCTTCTTGTGGTGTCTCTCGGATTGTGCTGCTTGATGGCGGTAATCTCCACCCAGGTGGGATTCTCAAGTGCATTTGGTGCATTCGTTATGGGAAGCATATTGGCAGAGACTGTTGAGGCTGAGAAGATTATCAAGGTTGTGGAACCGGTTAAGAATCTCTTTGGTGCGGTGTTCTTCGTGTCGGTGGGTATGCTTGTCGAACCATCCATACTCTTGGAATACGCCCTTCCGATAGCTGTCATAGTGCTTGCCATTCTCTTGGGGCAATCGCTCTTCGGTTCGTTTGGCTATCTCCTCAGTGGTCAGACGTTGAAGACTGCCATGCGTTGCGGATTCTCGATGGCACAGATAGGTGAGTTTGCCTTTATCATCGCCAGTCTCGGACTCTCGCTCGGAGTGATCGGCAAGTTTCTCTATCCAGTGGTAGTGGCAGTGTCGGTCATCACCACATTCCTCACTCCCTATATGATTCGTGCCTCAGAGCCATGCTATAATATGCTTGAGCGCCGACTGCCCACATCATGGATATCCACGCTCAATCATATCACACTCAGCCATCCCTCGGGTAAGGGCGCAATGAATAACTGGAAGAACCTGTTGAAGCAGATGACTGTAAATACCGTCATATATACAATACTTTCAGTGACGGTGGTGGCACTTATGTTGTCGTTGTTCCTGCCCTTCATCCGACATCTGCTTATAGGGTGGCACTGGACTGCCAACTTTATCTGCGGGGCACTGACAGTGCTTCTGATTTCTCCCTTCCTCCGCGCCATGGTGATGAAGAAAAATCATAGTGAGGAGTTTAAGGCTCTTTGGGCGGAAAGCCGCATCAATCATCTGCCGCTCATCTTTACCATCATTGTGAGGGTTGTCATTGCAAGCAGTTTTGTGTTCTATATTTGCAACTATCTGAGCCGCTTTGCCAATGCTCTCATCATTGCCATTGCCGTGGCGGTAGTGTTGTTGATGATTATGTCGAGAAGTTTGAAGCACAGTAGTATCCGATTGGAGAGAATGTTTGTGCAAAACCTGCGTTCGCGAGACATCGAGGCACAAGTGCACGGCAGAAAACGTCCGTTATATGAGGGACATCTCTTGGACCGCAACGTGCACATGTCGGATATTGACGTTCCTATGGACTCCAAGTGGGCAGGACTGACTTTGCGACAATTGGAGTTGAGACAACGCTTTGGAGTGCATGTGAGCAGTATCTTGCGTGCCGAGCGACGACTGAACATTCCCGATGGAAATACCATCGTGTTCCCGGGCGACCGACTACAAGTGATTGGTGCCGACAGTCAGTTGTCGAAAATGGCAGAGGCACTTCGCTCTGAGATATATGGCAGTGACCCCGACATAGAAGAGAAGACAATGAAACTGCGCCAGATGGTAGTGACCGGAGGTAGCCAGTTGTTGGGAGTCACACTGCGCGACAGTGGAATAAGAAGCCGCTACAACTGTATGGTTGTGGGTATCGAGGAGGGCGAGGAGAATCTCTCGCAAATGTCTCCCGACCGAAAGTTTGAGAAGGGTGACATCATCTGGATTGTGGGTGAGGAAAAACATCTTGCCCAGTTACTCGAACAATAAATAATTTAATATTATAAATCTATGAGAAAAACCATTTTGTCTGCAATGCTGTTTGCGGCAACTGCTGCTATAGCACAGGACAACCCTCTCTGGATGCGCTACCCGGCAATATCTCCAGACGGTAAAAAGATTGCATTCGCCTATAAGGGCGACATTTTCTGCGTTGATGCCAACGGAGGCGAGGCTCGCCAGTTGACTACTAATCCTGCATACGACTACAAACCAGTGTGGAGTCCCGACGGCTCGCGCATTGCCTTTGCGAGCAATCGCGAGGGTGGTTTCGATGTGTATGTAATCGACGCAAGGGGTGGAGAACCACGACGTCTCACTACCAACAGTGCGGGGGAGATACCAATGACATGGAGCGACAACAGTCATGTGGTGTTCCAGTCATCACTGATGCCCACGGCAGAGTCGATAATCTTTGCCGACAGTTTTGTGCAGGAATATGTGGTGGATTTGGATGCCCATCGTCCCACAATGTTCTCCACATTGCAGATGGATGATATCAGTATCAACAGTAGAGGAGAGATTCTATATCACGACAAGAAGGGATATGAGGATGTTTGGCGCAAGCATCACACCTCACCCATTGCCCGCGATATCTGGCTTAACAAGGATGGTGCCTTCCGCAAACTGACATCTTTTGCCGGTGAGGACCGCAATCCTGTGTGGAGTGCCGACGGGGAGTCGTATTACTATCTCAGCGAGCAGGACGGAACTTTTAATATATATATAAATAAGGTGGCGGGAGGTACTGCCCGTCAGCTCACCAGCTTTAGCGGCAATCCAGTGCGCTTCCTTTCTGCATCTTCGGATGACAAGTTGTGCTTTGGATATGACGGTGAGATATATACCCTTGTAGCGGGAGGACAACCTCAGAAGGTGAATATTCAGATTGTGGCCGACAAGAACGACCGCGACCTCGTAAGGCAGATAAACAGTTATGGGGCTACAGAGATTTCGGTGTCGCCAAGCGGCAAGGAAGTGGCATTCGTCATGCATGGCGACGTGTATGTCACATCGGTGGAATATCGCACTACAAAGCGACTCACCGACACTCCCGAGCAGGAGCGCGATATATGTTTCGCTCCCGACGGACGTAGTGTGGTGTATGCCTCGGAGAGGGGTGGGGTATGGCAGATATATGCCACCTCAATCAAGGACAAGGACGAGAAATCGTTTGCCTATGCCACTGAACTCACAGAGGAAAGACTCACCAACAATAACATCACCTCGCAAATGCCCAAGTATAGTCCTGACGGAAAGATGGTGGCTTACTTCGAGGAACGTGGCGACCTTCGTGTCATTGACGTGAAGTCGAAGGACATCACTACTGTTCTCGAAGGCAAAAATAATTATTCATATAGTGATGGCGACCTGTGGTTTGAATGGAGTCCCGACAGCAAATGGCTTATGTCGAGCTATATGGGCGGTGGAGGATGGAACAGCAACGACATCGCACTTGTGGATGCATCGGGCAAGAAAGCTCCCGTGAATCTGTCGAACAGTGGATATACAGATACAGGCGGAAGATGGGTGCTCGATGGCAAGGCTATACTCTTTGCCAGCGACCGTGCCGGTTATCGCAGTCACGGTTCGTGGGGAGCTGAGTATGACGCCTATCTTATGTTCCTCGACCTCAATGCCTACGATCATTTCCGCATGACCAAGGAGGAGGCTGAGATTGCCGACAAGAACGATAAGGACAAGAAGAAGGAGGAAGAGAAAAAGGAAAAGGACGAAAAGAAGAAAAAGGATGACGAAGAGGTGAAGGTGGAGAAGGTGAAACCTCTTGAGTTTGACATAGAAAACTGCCGCGACCGCATCGTGCGACTCACCAATAATTCATCGCGCCTTAGCGATGCCGTTCTCTCCAAGGATGGCAAGAAGCTCTACTATATCACCCGATTTGAGGCTGGCAACGACCTCTGGGAGAAAGACCTTCGCGAGGGCAAGACAAAGATTCTCGTCAAGGGCGTAGGCTATGGCGGTATGCAGATGGATAAGGACGGCAAGAACGTCTTCCTCTGCGGAAATGGTATCAAGAAGATCGACCTTGGCAATGGTTCGTCCAAGAATATCGACTTTGAGGCATGGTTTAATATGAAGCCTTACGAGGAGCGCCAGTATCTCTTCGACCATATCTGGCGACAGGTTAAGGACAAGTTCTATGATGTCAATCTGCATGGAGTGGATTGGGAGGCAAAGCGCAAGACCTACGAGCGATTCCTGCCATATATCAACAACAACTTCGACTTTGCCGAGATGATCAGTGAGATGCTTGGCGAACTGAATGCCTCGCACACTGGTTGTAGATATTATGCATCGGGAAGTGCAATGCGCACTGCATCCCTCGGACTTTTCTTCGATGAGAAATGGGATGGCGACGGACTCAAGATAAAGGAGGTCATCAAGCGTGGACCATTTGCCGTGAAGAATACAGGAGTGAAGGCTGGTGACATTATCGAGAGTATCGACGGAGTGAAGATTATGGCTGGCGACGACTATAATGCCTTGCTCGATGGTAAAGCCCGCAAACCGGTACGCATCGGTGTGAAGGGTAAGAAAGAGGACATCATCATCAAACCGATATCTTCAGGTGAACTCGAAGAACTGCTTTACAAGCGTTGGGTTGACCGCAATCGTGCTTTTGTAGATAGCATCTCTGGCGGACGCATCGCCTATGTTCACGTAAAAGCCATGGATAGCGAGAGTTTCCGCAAGGTGTATGAGGAATTGCTCAGCGAGAGCAATCGCAATCGTGATGCTGTAGTGGTTGACGAGCGTCATAACGGTGGAGGATGGCTCCACGACGACCTCTGCACACTGCTTGCCGGCAAGGAGTATCAGCAGTTTGTGCCTCGCGATAAGTATATCGGTCGCGACCCATACAATAAATGGACAAAGCCCTCTTGCGTGCTCATCTGCGAGGATGACTATAGCAACGGACACGGATTCCCCTGGGTATATAAGGAATTAGGTATAGGCAAGCTCATCGGTACGCCTGTTGCAGGAACTATGACTGCCGTATGGTGGGAGCGACTGATGGATAGCTCTCTCGTATTCGGAATCCCCCAAGTGGGATGTCGTGACATGCGTGGAGTATATGGCGAGAACACTACCCTTAATCCTGATATAGAGGTATATAACACCCCCGAGGACTACATCAACGGATATGACCGCCAACTCGAAAGGGCAGTGCGTGAGATGATGAAGAAATGATGTATATTAGATAAATAAGAAAAAGCCAGATACATTGATTTGTATCTGGCTTTTATCGTGAACCCGGCGGGATTCAAACCCGCGACCTTCAGAACCGGAATCTGACGCTCTATTCAGCTAAGCTACGGGTCCGGCAAAGGATTTCCGAATATACACTAAATCACATTTTCGGCGTATTTGCGGCAATTCAGCGGCAAAGGTAGTGAAAAATATCGAAATAAGCAAATGTTTTTGCACTTTTTCTTTTTTCATTGCTTTGTTTTACTGAAGACAGAGTTATTATTTTAACACAGAGATACGGAGTCACAGAGTTTTTGTTTCTCTCTACCTTCAGATAACAATATTATTATTATCTTTGTGACTCTGTACCTCTGTATTCCCTAAAAAGAGACAAAATGCAAGCTGTTTATTAAAAATTAATGTCAAAATGCAAAATAATTAGCCAAAATGTTTGCAAATTAACAGAAAAGTAGTACCTTTGCACCGCGAAATAAGAATAAAAGCTAAAAGAAATGAGCAAACTAATAAAACCAGAAGGTTACACTGCCCTGCTCGATATGGTAGAAACTGAGCATGGCATTAAGCAAATAAAAGAGTTCTTTCAGCAGAACCTCTCAACCGAATTGAGGCTCCGCCGAGTGACTGCTCCCTTGTTTGTGCTCAAGGGACTTGGTATCAATGACGACCTCAATGGTGTGGAGCGTGCAGTGACGTTCCCCATCAAGGATCTTGGTGATGCCAAGGCTGAGGTAGTACATTCACTTGCAAAATGGAAGCGTCTGTCGCTTGCCGAGAACAGTATTGAACCAGGATACGGCATATACACAGATATGAATGCCATACGTGCCGACGAGGAGCTCGACAATCTCCACTCACTATATGTTGACCAGTGGGACTGGGAGGCTGTCATCCGTCCAGAACAGCGCACTGTGGCTTTCCTCAAAAATGTGGTGGAGCGTATATATGCCGCCATCCGACGCACCGAGTATCTCGTATGTGAGAACTATCCCTGCATCAAGCCCTTCTTGCCAGAGAAGATTACCTTCGTGCACAGCGAAGACCTCTTGGCGATGTATCCCAACAAGTCGCCGAAGGAGCGCGAGGATGCCATTTGCGAGAAGTATGGGGCTGTATTCCTCATTGGTATCGGTGGCAAGTTGGCTAATGGCGAGAAGCACGACGGACGTGCTCCCGACTATGACGACTGGACAACAGTGGGCGAGAATGGTAAGGCCGGACTCAATGGAGATATTCTCATCTGGTATCCTGTGCTTGGCCGCTCGTTTGAGCTCTCTTCAATGGGTATCCGTGTCAACAAGGAGGCTCTCTTGCGCCAGTTGAAGATTGAGGGCAAGGAAGAGCGTCAGCAACTTTATTTCCACAAGAAACTTCTCGATGGCGAATTGCCAGAAAGTATCGGAGGAGGTATCGGCCAGAGCCGCCTTTGTATGGTGCTCCTGCATAAGGCCCACATAGGCGAGATTCAGGCAAGTATATGGCCTGAGGATATGCGCAATGAGTGCAAGGCTATAGGAATGAATCTGATTTAGTTTTAATGAATATTTTGTTCGTTCGAAAGCTTCGAACGGAGATACAAAGCCTTCGAATCTCCGTTCAAAGCTTTCGGATGGACATACAAAGCCTTTTGTGAATACAGAAGTTGCCTTATTGATATCATAAGTCAACTTAACTTATGACAGTTTAATAACTGCTGTTATAAGAGTTTCATAATAGCTGTTCTTTTAGCATAACAACAGCTGTTCTTATCTCATTACTACAGCAGTCCTTGACTCGTTACTACAGCAGTTCTTCATTCCATTCTATCAGAGAACTTAAAATCAATATAAAAGCAAGTTTATGCCCAAATATATATTAAAGGAAATGCCCGACATGCAGGGCGATGGCAAGCGCAAGATATATCCCAAACTTGATGCATTCAGACTGCTTGATACAGAGGATTTTGTCAAGGAAATCCACAACTATCATCATATCTATTCTACAAGTCTTATAGAGTCGGTGTTGATGGATGTGGCAGACGTGTTGAGGCGCAAGCTCTCCGACGGATATACCGTGAAAATTGACGATATCGGCACATTCTCTCTTTCGTTGATGTTTAATGACAAGAAACCCGACGAACTCGTGCGTGAAGACGACCGTATGATGAGGCGAGGAGTGGAGGTGAGCAATGTCAACTTCAAGGTCGATCCCAAACTCCTTAGGCGTCTCAAGCGCGAGACTCATCTGGAGCGCGAGATGCCAGGGGTAAAGAAAATCACAAAATGCGAATACACCCGTGAGCAGCGTATCGAGCGTGCCATGAGGGTAATAAAGCGTAATGGATTCATCACCCTCACCGACTATGCCTCTATCAACACCCTCAGCCGCACCTACGCATCACAAGACCTCAAGGAAATCAGTTCCGACCCCACCTCACCCATCACTTCAGCAGGCCGTGGGAGCCACAAGGTGTGGGTGAGGAGGATATAATATTGTGATAAAAAAACATAAAACGCAACAGAATACTTGGTTATATCATGGGAAAACACTATCTTTGCAGTCGAAACGGGGAGTTCCGAACTCGTGGTTACGTAAATATATTCAACAGATATGAGATTCTACGACAGAAAAGAAGAACTGGATAAACTGCAAGAAATCAACAGTTTGTCTGAGCGTATGGCAAGGATGACCGTCATCACAGGACGGAGAAGAATAGGCAAGACCTCATTGGTGTTAAAGGCATACGAGAATGACGTTTTGCTTTATTTCTTCGTCTCTCGAAAGACGGAGGCAGAATTATGTCGTGACTTCGCCGACGAGATAACGCAAAAGCTACATCTACCGATTCTTGGCACACCTACACGCTTTGCCGATATCTTCACCTATCTGATGCAACTGGCAAAGACACGTCATTTCATACTTATGATTGACGAGTTCCAGGAATTCAGACGAGTAAACAACTCTATCTTCTCGGACATGCAGAAGATATGGGACTTAAACAAGTCGGAAGCGAAGATAAATCTGATATTGTGTGGTTCTATATATCATCTCATGACCGAACTATTCATCGACAGCAAGGAGCCTCTCTATGGCAGGCAAACCGACTTTATCAAGGTGGAGCCGTTCATGCCAAGCGTCCTCAAGGAGATTATCGCCGACCATAACACCGACTATACTAACGATGACTTGCTTGCTCTTTATGTAACAACAGGAGGTGTGGCAAAGTATGTGGAACTCCTGATGGACAGCAACATCCATACCAAGGACGACATACTGCAATCTGTTGTAGCTAAAAACTCCCTTTTCATCTATGAAGGAAAGAGTATGCTGATAGAGGAATTCGGTAAGGATTATGGACGATACTTCGACATACTCACTCTAATCTCCACAGGGCACAACTCCCGAAGCGATATGGAGGCGATGATGCAATGCGAATTGTCGGGATACCTGAGCCGTCTTGAGAATGACTATGGACTGATTGTCAAGACACGCCCCATGCTTAATTCGTCACAAGGCAAAAACGTAAGATATGCCATCAACGACCAATTTATCCGTCTGTGGTTCCGATTTATCTACAAGCACAATACAATGATAGAGTCGAATGCCTATTCGCAACTGCTGGACATCATACGTCGCGACTATCCTCCATACAGTGGTCGTGCACTTGAGGAATATTTCAAATGCAAGATGAGAGAAGAAGGACGATACACAAAT
This sequence comes from Prevotella sp., assembly GCA_022771625.1. Classification (GTDB taxonomy): domain Bacteria; phylum Bacteroidota; class Bacteroidia; order Bacteroidales; family Bacteroidaceae; genus Prevotella. The sequence continues at coordinate 11,252 of JALFCW010000054.1, read as the reverse complement.
ATCGGTTCGTGGTGGGACCGCAAGGGAGAGAATGAGATAGACATCATAGCGGTTGACGATGTCTCACATTCCATCACGTTCTTTGAGGTAAAGCGCCAGGAGCAATCAATTGACCTGAGCATCCTCAGGGCAAAGGCCGACAGATTCCTCGAGACCACCGGACGCTATTCCAGATACCGTAAGGACTACCAGGGGCTGTCAATAGATGATATGTAGGGCTAACCATTATGCTTATCTCATACAATTGACCTCAGCATGGTGAGTTGTGTGTTAATGCCAATATGTCTTATATCACCTGCTTTTTACGCTTTTACCATTAAAATATCACCTGCTTTTTACGCTTTTACTATTAAAATATCACCTGCTTTTTACAAAATATTGTTAAATATACTTGATTATCAGATATTTATTGTATCTTTGCAGAAAATTATTAATAGAGGGCATAATTATGAGATATTTAAATAGAAATATAGACAGGTGTCTGCTAGAGTGGAAACAAGACCCCGACAGGAAACCACTACTCATAAGAGGCGCACGACAAGTTGGAAAGTCATGTGCTGTGAGACATTTTGGTGAGACCTTTGAGTATTATCTCGAGGTCAACTTTGAAAGAGATATTGACGTGGCAGAGTTCTTTAGCGGAAATATGAATGTACATGACATAGCTGAGAAACTGTCAATGTATTACGGTGTACCTGTTGAAGCTGGAAAGACACTTCTGTTTCTAGATGAAATACAATCATGCCCCAAGGCTCTACATAGCTTGTGGTTTTTCCGTGAAGATTACTCACAACTTCATGTGGTTGCCGCAGGCAGCCTGTTGGAGTTTGCTCTCAAGGATATCCGTTCATACGGAGTGGGCAGGATTAGTAGTCTTTTTGTTTATCCGATGTCATTTGACGAATTTCTCGAGTCACAGAATCTTGGCGGAATGGTGAAAATGAAAAAAGAAGCCTCTGATGACAAAGCGTTGATGGAGGTGTTTCACAACAAATTGGTAGAGCAGTTCCGTCAATTTATGCTTATAGGCGGAATGCCTGCTGCCGTGTCAAAATTCATAGAGACTAATTCATATATAAAGGCTCGAACTGTTTTGTCAGATTTACGTGTCGCATTCATTGATGATTTTTCAAAATATGCAGGCAGAATGGATCCAGACTTGCTGAGACATACCCTTATAAGTGTGGCAAGGCAAAGCGGGACAAAGTTCGTGTTCAGTATGGTTGATGGTGGTTATCGTACGGAGCAAGTGAAGAAGGCACTTACTTATCTCAGGGATGCCGGATTGATTATCCCTGTCGTTCATTCCGCATCAAACGGCATTCCATTAGGTGCTGAAACAAACAGCAAGTTTGTCAAATATATAATGATAGACAATGCACTGATGTTGGATTTCCTTGGCATTAGTGACAATACCCAAGAAATAGACAAGGCTATTCTGACAGATACCGCGCCTAACCTTGTTGACAATGGCAGCATTGCCGAGATGATGGCAGGATTGGAAATACTGAAATATATGTCACCGCATGAGCGGCATGACTTATATTATTGGCAGGATACAAACAAGGGTAATGCGGCCGAGGTGGATTATGTGGTGGCAAAGGGTGGTCATGTGGTTCCCGTGGAGGTGAAGTCGGGAGTAAAAGGTTCAATGAAAAGCCTTTATGAATTGCTTTCCAAACCACAGAAGGACATTCCTTATGCCATACGTTGCTCATTAGAGAATTTTGGCTCGTTCGTTAGTCCTGTAGGCAAGCCAATCTCTATATGCCCCCTATATGCCATCTCAAATATATAATGGAGTGGTGAGCAAAGAGTCATATAGCGAAATGCATAAATATGCAAATAAATGCAAATTAATTTGCAAATGCCATTTGATTTTTGTACTTTTGCAACGGAATTTCCACAAGTTGACTAAAAGATTTCCCACAAGTTGACTAAAAGATTATCATCATATTTACTAATAATATATGAATTATCGACCTCGTATTGCAGATAAATTGCTGGAAAACAAGCTGAAAGGCATTGGCGCTGTCTTAGTTGAGGGCGCTAAATGGTGTGGGAAAACCACAACCGGTGAGCAGCATGCCGCAAGCGTGCTTTATATGGACAATCCTAAAGACAGGACATCGAACATTCAAATGGTTAAGATTAATCCCGACTTTTTGCTTAATGGTGCGACTCCAAGACTGATTGACGAATGGCAGATTGCCCCAGAATTATGGGATGCAGTGCGATTTGTAGTAGATCATAGAGATGAAGACGGACAGTTTATCCTGACGGGGTCGGTGACACCTTTGTCGGATGAGGACGACGAAAAGATTCATCATTCGGGTGTCGGTCGTATTGCCCGACTACGGATGCGCCCTATGACCCTTTGGGAGTCCGGTGATTCGACTGGAGAAATCAGTCTTGGCGTTCTGTTTCAAGGTGCAGAGGATGTTTTTGGTTCTTGCGATAAGGATCTATATGACATAGCATGGTTGATGTGCAGAGGAGGATGGCCAAGGGCTGTGAATCAGTCAAAAGACATTGCACTTGGACGTGCCTTTGACTATTACGACACTGTGGTGAATGTGGACGTAAAAGAACCCGACAAGGTGGAACGTAACCCGGAGAGGGTGAAACTGCTGATGCGCTCGTATGCAAGAAATCAGGGCGCACAAGTGTCGCTTGGAGCGATTTGTGCAGATATGAGGGCAAATGATAGTGACACGTTGGACGACAGGACAGTCTATTCGTATCTGAGGGCACTTAGAGGTGTTTTTGTTATTGAGGACACAAAGGCTTGGAATCCTAATCTCCGTTCGAAATCGGCTATACGTACAAGTGACACACGGTATTTTACCGATCCTTCTATTGCAGTGGCTGCATTAGGCATAGGTCCGGATGATTTGATGAACGACCTCAATACGATGGGATTGTTTTTTGAAACCATGTGTATGCGTGACCTCAGGGTATATGCTCAGGCGTTGGATGGAGACGTGTATCACTATAGGGATGGCGACGGACTGGAATGTGATGCCGTGGTACACTTGCGAAATGGTTCGTATGGATTGGTTGAAATAAAACTCGGTGGCGACTCTCTCATAGAGGAGGGGGTCAAGTCGCTCAAGAGGTTAGGGAAGAAGATTGACACAACCAGGATGAAGAGCCCGTCGTTCATGATGGTACTTACGGCTGTAGGCAAGTATGCTTACAGACGTAATGACGGCGTATGGCTGGTACCAATAGGATGCTTGAAGGATTGAAGAGGAACGGAGAGTCCCGCGGAGTGGTGATGAACTTCCTTGCTACACAAGGTCTGAAAAAACCATGTGCAACAAGGAAAGAAAACGAGTTGTATCTCTAAAAATTACTTCTTCTTGGTCGAAGTGGTCTTCTTCTTTGTTGAAGTTGTCTTCTTCTTGGTCGAAGTTGTCTTCTTCTTTGTGGTAGTACTCTTTGTGACCGTTGGAGCAGGCTTGTAGTACTTGAGAGCCTCGGGCAACCATCCCTGGATATTCTTTATGCGGGTGGCATCGCTGGGGTGGTCGCTGAGGATAGAATAGTTGCTGCCTGTGGCTTGTGCCATCCTCTGCCAGAAAGCCACTGCCACGTTTGGATCGTAGCCAGCCATGGCTGCAAAGATCAATCCCATACGGTCGGCCTCGCTCTCCTGACTGCGTGAATATGCTGCTCCACCGAGGGTAGTTCCGATACCGAATACCGTAGCACCAATCTGCTGCAGGTTGGCACTTGCTCCCGCTCCCTGAAGCACAGCACCAAGAATCTGACCGCCATACTGCTTTCTCACCTCGTTGCTCATTCTCTCTGCCGAGTGTTTTGCCACGGCGTGGGCTATCTCATGTCCCAACACCACTGCGAGCGACGCCTCGTCCTTGGTCACTGGCAATATGCCCTCGAACACCACAATCTTTCCGCCTGGCATACAGAAGGCATTTACGCTTTTGTCCTGCACGAGGTTGAACTCCCACTTATATTGCGACACCTCTGCGCCCAAGCCGTTTTGCTGCAGATAGCTCACCACAGCATTGGCGAGGTTCTGTCCCACGCGTTTCACCATTGCCGTATTGGTGGCATTGGTCGAGGGCTTTGCGGTCTGCATATACTTCTGATACTCTTGGTTGCTGAGGCTCAGCACCTGTTCATCGCTCACGAGTATGTTCTGCTTGCGTCCTGTGATGGGCACCGTACTTGTACTGCCGCAACTGCTTGCCAAAACGGCCATGAGTGCCGACACAAATAACATTTTCATCTTTTTCATATATTTATTGCTTTAAATTTTTGCTGCAAAGTTACTCATTATATATGAAATGACAAAGGATATCGGAAAAAAAGTCTTGAAATATACAAATCACCGAACAAATCCTCCACAAATCACCGAACAAATCTTCCACAAATCACCGAAAATTGCAAAAAAGTTTTGGTAGTTAGGAATATATATATTAACTTTGCACCCAAAAAATTACGATAATATGGCAGAATATAAGAAAAGAATATCTGACAGGATATTAAAACGTAAGGTGCAAGGAAAAGGAGCAGTGTTGATTGAAGGTCCCAAATGGTGCGGTAAGACCACAACAGCCAAACAATTGGCTAATAGTGTTCTTGACTTGGGAAATTCCACTGTGCTTATGCAAAGCAGGCAAATGATAGAGATAAGCCATAAGGTTTTGCTTGACGGTGACACTCCACGCCTGATTGACGAATGGCAAGCCTTGCCACCAATTTGGGATTCCATCAGAAGTGAGGTGGACAGCAGAGGTGAACCGTCACAATTTATATTGACAGGATCGTCTGTGTTACCAGAGGCAAACACTCTGATTCATAGCGGTACAGGACGTTTTGGGCACATAAGGATGCGTCCGATGAGTCTTTTTGAGTCAGGAGAGTCATCTGGAGAAGTGAGCCTGTTGGACTTGTTTGAAAACAGACCTTTAGAACTTCAACGTAATAACCTTGATATAAACGACATAGCTTTTCTCACTTGTCGTGGCGGCTGGCCATGGGCAACGTTGATATCCAAGGAATTGGCGCTTGACCAAGCATTTGACTATGTGGATTCTGTCGTAAACAGTGATATATTGCGTGTGGATAAAGTCAGACGAAGTCCTGAACGCACGAAACTCCTTTTACGGTCGTATGCAAGAAATATCTCTCAACAGATTTCATACGCCACAATCCGCAAGGACATGCTTGCCAATGATGCCAGTACACTTGACGAAGACACAGTGGCTGACTATATCAAGGCATTGAAAAAACTGTTTGTCATAGAAGACCTTGTGGCGTGGAATCCAAACATCAGAAGCAAGTCGGCCATCAGGACAAGCGACACGAGACATTTTGTTGACCCAAGTATTGGTACTGCGGCATTGGGTTTGGGACCGAAGGACCTGATAAATGACCTGCAAACATTTGGCCTGTTTTTTGAAGACCTTGTAGTGCGTGACCTTCGAGTGTATGCTGAGGCTTTGGATGGTGAGATATATCACTATAGGGACAGTAGCGGTTTGGAGTGTGACACGGTGCTGCATCGCCGCAATGGGAGCTATGCTTTGCTTGAGGTGAAGCTTGGAGGTGAGGATCGTATCAACGAGGGGGCTGCCAATTTGCTGGCACTTGCAAATATTATAGACCGCAACAAGATGCCTTCGCCGTCATTCATGGCAGTAATTACCGCAGTAGGGCAATATGCATACCAAAGAAAGGATGGTGTGCTTGTATTGCCGATAGGATGTATAAAGGATTAACCGTTGGTATGTATTTGCAATGCGAAACGCGACGTTACACTTGTTGAAATGTAACGTCGCGTTTTAATTGGCGCAGTGTCGTTTATAAAAGTTCCTTGCTGGTTAATCTTCAAAATAGCATCCATTCTCTATGATATTGCCAGACGCCAAGCCTTCGTTGAATCTCATTCTTGCCTTGTTCTCGCGGGCGAACATCTCACGTGTGCCTCTGTCGTCCTGGGTGAAGGCAAGATGATTGTCGATGCACATCTTTCCTGCCATTCCCTCAACATCGAGATTGTCGGTGCCGATGAGCGTGAATGTCCACCCCTGTTTCTTCATCTTGTCAATGAGCGTCTTTACCATTTTGAGGTTATACTCCTGCGAACAGTTCTCCTCGCCGTCGGTGATGATGGTCACCAAGACGTTGTCGCGCTCGGTGGTTTGAGCGTTGAGCTTGGAGATGGCAGTACCGATGGCATCGTAGAGCGGTGTGCCACCGCAGGGATTGTAATCCTTGCAACCGAGACGGTGTACCGACTCTGCCTTAACGTTGTCATATTTGAATGTCTTATGTCCGCTGTCGAAGGTGAGCAGAGATATGCGCTGTTCCATATCCTTGTGCATTTTCTGCATCTTCTTCACTGTGTCAATCGTCTCGTTCATACCGGCAAGAGCCTGACGCTCGATTACACACATAGAACCGCTCTCATCCACGATAATCATATTGAATACTCTTTTCATAATTCATTTCTCCTTTTTCTTTAAATGTGTTAAACAAATGTTGTGAACTTAATTTTTCGACGTCGTTTATCTTTTAAAAGAATAAAAACGAAAAAAATTAAGTGGAATATGAAGAAAAATGAAAAAAAACTTGTATATTTGCCCTCAAATACCGAAAAAGAGCAAATGAAGATGACGAAAAAGGACATTGATGCACTGTCGGACAAGGAGATTGTGGATGGTCTGAAAGGCAAGGACGACCGAATCACAAGGGAGTATTTCTATAAATACTGCCGCATAGCCTATGCTATATATAATAATAGGTATGGACTTGAAGGCAAGCCTGGTCTCGACTTCTACAGTATTGCTCATGAGTATTACCTCTCGCTCGACCGCCATGACTTCCGCCAGCTCGACGACCGCAATCCATCGGTGAAGTTGAAGACATGGATGGTCAATGGTTTTCGCTTTGTGCTGCTCGACCGATTGAAGGCGTATAAGACGGAATTTGAAATCTGTTCGATGGACGAGAGGGTAGGGAAGTCGAATCTCGCGTTTGAGATCCCCGATGACAACTACAAGAGCGAGGTCAATAAGATGGTGGAGGAGGCATGCAACTGCTTTCTCGGTCGCGACAGTCGTGCGTCGATCATCATGAAGATGATACTCGTAGATGGATTTAAGACGAAAGATGTGGCGGCACAGTTGGGGATGACTCCCTCGGCAGTATCGCAGCGTTATCATAAGATACTCGACGAGGTCATCATTCCTTATTTCCGTCGCAACTACGACATCAAGGGCAGTATTTCAGTATGTTACGATGAAGCCATGTCTATGGATTCCGATTATTCATCAAATATAAAATGCGATATGAAAGCAATCAACAAAGAAGGTCGCGTGACTCCCGATTTTATCAAGAGTCTCAAACCCAACGAGGTGTTTGTCTTCGGCAGCAATCTCGCCGGTATGCACGGAGGTGGTGCCGCCCGCATCGCCCATCTATATTTCGGTGCTGTAATGGGCAATGGCGATGGCATTCAGGGTCAGAGTTATGCCATCCCCACCATGCAGGGAGGAGTTGACACTATCCGTCCCTATGTCGATAAGTTCATCGCTTATGCCAAGCAACATCCCGGCCAGCATTTCCTCGTCACCCGTATAGGCTGTGGCATCGCCGGTTTCTCTCCCGACGAGATAGCTCCCCTCTTCGCCGATGCGGCAGAAGTGGAAAACATCTCCCTGCCAGATGATTTCTGGGAGGAGATATAATGGTTGTTATTAATCGAGTTAAAAGGAGTTATTCACTCCGAACTTAGGCGGTATTTTGGGCATTAACCTGCGCATTCCTGACATATCAGCCGCAGGCAAACCTGCGCACTATTGACATTTTTTAGGATAATAAACTTGCGCATTCCAGATTTATTGAGTAACTTTGCAGCGAAAAATACATAAAAAGCAAATGTTATGAGGGTATTCAAGCGCAAGATTTACAATAAGTTGAAGAACTGGAAAAGCGAAACGGGAGGGACAAAGGCTCTTCTGGTAGAGGGAGCACGCCGTATCGGGAAGTCAACCATAGTGGAGGAGTTCGCAAAAAACGAATATCGAAGCTATATACTAATCGACTTCAACCTGGCGAGCGACACTGTCATCTCCGCCTTTAACAATTACCTCAACGACCTTGACACGTTTTTCATGATAATCGAGTCGGAATACAATAAAAAACTGTATAGAAGAGAATCGGTTGTCATATTTGATGAAATACAGCGTTTCCCCAAGGCTCGTCAGGCAGTGAAATACCTTGTTGCAGATGGCAGGTTTGACTATATTGAAACAGGCTCACTAATATCCATTAAAGAAAATGTGGATGGCATCACCCTCCCCTCGGAAGAGAGGCGACTGGCTATGTATCCCATGGACTTTGAGGAATTTGCATGGGCATTGGGCGACGAGATGATGGTAAGCTACATCAGGAAGTGCTTTGATAAACTCATGCCTCTCGAACAGTCATTGCACGCTAAGGCAATGATGATGTTCAGGCAATACATGATAGTTGGAGGAATGCCCCAAAGCGTGCTTGCATATATTGATAACGACAGAGACTTCAGACAAGCCGACATGGAAAAACGCGATATTCTTGAAATGTACAGGAACGACATTATGAAGATTCATTCTTCATACAAGTCAGGAGTAATTGCCCTGTTTGACCAAATTCCCGCCTTCCTGTCACACAAGGAACGGCGTGTCGTCATGAACAGACTTGACAAGAACGCCACTTTCCCAAAATATCACGACACATTCTTCTGGCTTGCTGACTCGATGATGGTCAACCAGTGTTTCAACTGCTCCGACCCTAACGTTGGCTTGTCGTTGAACGAAGACCGCACCTACGTGAAATGTTACATGTGCGACACAGGACTGCTTGTAAGCCATACATTCAGCGAGAATGAGATTACGGACAATGACCTTTACCGCGAACTGCTGTTTGGCAAGATGTCCATAAACGAGGGTATGTTCTATGAGAATGTAATATCCCAAATGCTTGTGGCAAATGGGCATCGTTTGTTCTTCTATACCAAATACAATGAAGAGAAGCACAGAAACGATATTGAGATTGACTTTCTGATGTCCAACAACAGTAAACTGAAATACAAAGTATATCCGATTGAGGTGAAGTCAAATGACAGATACACGATAAAATCATTGCAAAGGTTTGAAGAGCAATTCCGCCAGCGGATAGGTGGATGCTATGTCATTCATCCCAAGAACCTCAAGGTGGATGGAAACACTGTTTTCATTCCTGCGTACATGACATTCTGCCTTTAGTATGTTGACACCAAAGGGCATTGGACTGCTTGATTATCTGAATAGTATATGTGAAAAATGAAGAAACTTGATTACGACTACTGCCATGCTGCCCCAGTCCTGGAATGGATGAGCCAGAAATGGGCGTTGGTGGCTTTCATCAACACTCAACTATCTCGAAGGCGAGGGACTCGTGGAGCGCACATCATACGAATCCATGCCTCCATGTGTTGAATACTCTCTTACGCGAGCATTGTTCAAGGATGTCTTCGGCTGTATATCCCTTGTTAACTCTTGCTAACGTGTCTGTGTCGCCACTTTCTACTCCAATTGTCAGAAAGTCGAATCCCAAGTGATGAAGTTGGCGCAAGTCATCCACCGATTTCTTTGTGATATCCGTTATCCGCGCAAAGCATCCGATGGTTGGTAGTCCTTCTCCCACATATTTCCTAATCAACAGGGCTATATCAGTTAGTCTGTTGACTGTAAGCACAAAGGGATTTGCTCCAGTGAGGAAAATCCTGTGGGCACGTGGTTGAAAACGGTGTATCACCTTTAGGTCGCTCTCAATTTCTGACATAGGTGACATGCGGAATCGTTGCTTGCCATAAAGAGTGCAAAACTTGCAACGATGCCATGTGCACCCTGCCGTCACCTGAAGTAACTGCGATGTTGCCTCGTAAGGCGGTCTCCATACAGGACCGTCGAAATGCATAACTGGTTCTTTCATGTCTTTTTTGCCGCAAAATTACATATTATCCAATTGTCTTGCAATCAAACGGGCAAAGAATACACTAACCCAAAGGTAAGTATGTGAGTCCTTCTGTCCAACCGCCAATAAAACCTTGAAAATAGTCAAATATACCATTATTTTCTCTTTTAGATTCATTTTTTTGTGGTTGCGACATCTTTTGACGCAAAGAATCATTATCTTTGCAACCAAAATTGATAAAGATATGAGCAAACAGGTAGAACAGATGCGTAGGATGCTGCTTATCCTAAATAACATTAAGCAGCGGCAACGGATATCCAAACAGGAACTTCTGAGCTGTGTTAACAAGAGCCTATGTTGTATATATGGGTATAAGGAGATTGGTGTAAGGACATTGGAACGCGACCTTGAAGATATCAAGTCCATGTTCTGTATGAATATTTCATACGACCGAAGCAACAATTATTATATTATTGACAGACAAAGTCCTGACAATGATACTAAAATGGCTGAGTTGTTGATGAATTTTGACCTTCTAAACTCATTGGGGAGCGAAAACAACTTGTCGTCTTTTGTTGTGGCAGAGCACCATCGTCCGCAACATTCGGAGTGGCTTCCGTCCCTGATTTCCGCCATAAAGAATACACATCCTGTGACGTTCATATACATAGATTACAGACGAGACAATAGCACATTTCCGCATAGGGTAGAGCCGCATTATCTCAAAGAATCTAATCAGCGATGGTATTTGTTGGGCTATGAGGATGGAATATTGAAGAACTTTGGCGTTGACCGTATTCGCAATTTGGAAATACTGAGCGACGAGACCTTCCAGAGAAGTATGAACATTGATGTCGAAGAACTGTTTAGGGATTGCTATGGTATATGGAATGACCCGAGGATGCCGATTGAGGATATTGTGCTTCGCTTTTCACCTCTTGACGGTCGTTTCATCAAATCCTTGCCTATCCATCATTCGCAAAACATCATTGTGGATGACGAAAAGGAATTCCGCATTTCCTTGCGTCTTCGCATAACAAATGATTTCGTGATGGAACTCCTGTCGCGCAGCAAATCTTTGGAAGTGTTGGAACCGCAACACCTTAGAGATGAAATCAGGGAAATATATGAGAATGCAATTAAAAGAAATTCATAACAAAATAAATTAAATTATGGAAATTGTTGAAAAGTTAAAGGACGAAGGCTTCAAGGGCTTCGTAACAGTGGAGGAATTAATGCGCAATCCTAAATTACCAGAAGATGAAAAAGGGGTGTATGTT
>JALFCW010000043.1 GCA_022771625.1 Prevotella sp. | reverse complement strand
AAACATCATTGTAAGCAGTTGGTTCCAACAAGTGAAATTCTTTACATATCGATTTCCATCGTACTTGCGAACGTAGTTGTTGAACTGGGTACTGTTCATAAAAGCGGTAAGTTGTGCGAAAACGTATTTGTCTTGATTCATATGCAGTCATTAATTTGGTTGCAAAGATACAAATTCAAATCCGTTTCATTGCAAAATACGGCGTAATAGGCTATAATTCAATTATTTCAAAGAGCGATTAGTCCACTTTAACGGGACAGTAGTGATTCTTGGATTTGAGTTCATTTGATATATCAACGCAAATATGATAGTCTGTACATCTACTATAAAAACTTACTATTTTAGGATTGAGCAATAATATCCTTTCTATCATTTTTTCCTTAAAATGGAAATAGTCACTAAAATCCTCACATACCTCCCAATAACGAAGTATATGTACATTATAGTTCGATGCCATTGCAATCTTGGCAAGAATGAGTGTTCCCATTGACTCTTCTTTTAATTGAGGAGAAAATGAAGGAACGACAAATAAGATGTCAATCATATTTGCACGAGTCCGAAATAAAAGTTGATTATTTAAAGAAATTTACACCTTTTGCAAATAAAGAGTTTTGCAATGTTTTTGCAAATAACGAAAACGCTCCAACTTGCTTATTAGTGGCTAAGCTTGCGGCTGCAAGAACCGCACCTAATGTGGGAGTAGCAAAAGCAACAGCACCGACAGCTGCACCGACAGCAATTTTTCCAAAGGTAATTGACGGTTCTTTTGGATTCGTATTACTCATAATTGAAATTAATGCTTGTTTTGCTTGACTTGCTGTAGGTTTTTGACAATTCAATGACATGTAATACGAGACCAGAGCTTTGAAATATGGAAAAGTTGATTCTATATCGATAATTCCCGATCTTTCCATTTCTATGTAATCTTCTTCATCTTTAACATCAAACAAAAGTGAGATAGATTGTTTTTGTGTAAATAAAGATAGGTCCGATTTTGTCCAATTGTCTATTGACGTAACATTTTTTGAAAGAAGAAAAGAAGCAACCCCTTTTGCCAAGTCATTGCGTTTTGAATAAACCGAAAGATTTATACCAACTAAATCGAGACTCTTATTCAATGCCTCTATAGACAAAGTGCCTTTTTCTCTAAGGAAGATACTCATTTGGGCAGGTGTCGCAGAAACGCATTCTGCAAATTGCGCTTGTGACATGCCCATTGATTCTAATCGTGACTGAATTGTCTCTACTATATTTGTGCCCATATAATGAAATTTATGTGCAAAGATAAGGTGTTTTATTAAAAAACAATAAATGCTACCATATTTCGCCTTAAATATTATTAAAATCGTGTAGACATGAAGAATTTCTGCATGTTTTTATTGCAAATTTTAAAATTTCTCTCTAAATTTGCACCGCGATTCGCAATAGTGCAGTCGAATACATAAAACTAGAAACCCGTATGAGAGGTAAAGTTAAGTACGTTACCAGAAGCATCTGGTACGAAGAGAACCAATCAGATCAATGGAGATCTGACGTTCATGCAGTTCGTTACACAAATACCTACGCAGTATTGTATAACGGTGATGAGGTCGATATTGACTAGGATGACATCCGCGACTACTATGACCGCAGCAGAATCACACGTGATCTCGTCAGTGAACTTAGTAACGATCTTCACAATGAATGGATCGAGTACTATGAAGACGAAGATGGAGATTATTGCCTTGACGGAGAATTGTCTGATTATATCTAAACATTAAAATTATGAATACTATCCATTGCGAAAACTTAGGTGCTTGCGAAATCTGCGGCAATTGTCTGGAGAAAAGACATCCATGGTACTATTGCGCTAATGACAATGATTGCTTTGGGGATATACAATACCCCGAAGATTGTGACGATTATGTCGAACTCGAACTCGACTACGAAGAAGATGGGTTCGACGATGATGAAGATTTTGATTCAAATGAACCTATTGAATGCCCCGTATGTGGTAATGATGCATTTTGGGAAGGAATTAATTATGAATGTGAACAATGCGGATGGTGTGGATTACCTGATGACGATTGATACGCATTGCAATTCTGGCGAGGATTTCCTCGCCTTTTTCTTACATTAGCCAATAATTCAATTAAGGACATCGCTGTTTGCTACACCCCATATTTTCTTTTCACTTTTGTTGTTCTAGTCAACCTTATCTACAGAAACCACATTCTTGTTTTACGAATTCGGTTTTAAGCCGCATTGTCATTTTACCAATCTGGTTAAACCACAGGGGTAAAAAAACACACTGGTTTAACGAACAAGCATCAAGCCACAAATTCCTTCTTGACTCTCTGCACAGTACTTATACCTTTCCCCGTAAGTTTGGCAACATCACGGATGGCATAGCCCTTGTTCAGAAGGTTGATGACCTCTCTATATTCTTCTCTCTTTTTATCCTGGGACTTGGTGGAACCTGTAGGTCTGCCAAGTTAGCCGCCCTTGGCGACATACTGCTTTCTGCCAGAGTTCAGTCGGAATGAGATATTATCACGTTCCAACTGAGCACAGGTAGAAAGGGTTGCAAGCATGATAGGGGCAAAGATAGAAGGTTTTCCATCATCGCCCAGGAGTGTCATCTGTTCCTTCTGCATATATAGGTTGATGCCGGAGTCGGCAAGTTTTTTCACTGTTTCAAGTACCTCAAAGGCATTTCTGCCTAATCTTGATAACTCGCTGACAAGGAGGATGACACAAGACAGCATACCAGAATCTGGTATTTGGTTTTGGTCTTCCACCTTGCATCGTTCTATTGCCTCACGGAGAACAGGACGTTCACCGTTCTTTTTAGCACCACTGATGTGCTCGGTATAAACACTCAGCACCTCATATCCATTGTATGCAGCATAGTCCGTCAAGTCCTTGACCTGCCTATCTGTGCTCTGTCTGTCACCAATGCTCGATACTCGGGCATAGATGACCGCCTTTTTCTGATTCTCCATGTGTTCAAAATATGCTTGTGTTCAAAAAAGTCTGTTGAGACCTATCTGAACACATGCATTCTTGTTATCGTTATTGTCAAAGATTAAATTGGTTACATTTGGATTGAAGGGATGAGGTGATTTGAAGTCACCCCATCACTGCAACTCCTTAATCGAACAAGCCATCAGTCAGATTCACGACTTCCATCTTACTTTCAAGGTTCACCTTGGCATAAACCTGTGTGCTGACGGTACTCTTCTGACCCAGAATCTCTCGGACAGTTGAAATATCGGCATTGGCTGCCATTGCAAGTGTCGCTACGGTATGGCGACTGCAATGAAAGGTCACATCCTTGTTTTCAATCCCGGCTTTCTCCTTGATGCGCCTTACATACATGGTGACGCTATCATTCTTCTTGAAAAACTTGAAGATAGGTTTGCCATCATCCACCTCTGGCTTAGGTGGAAGCAAGGACAAAGCCTTCTCGTTGAGAGGAACCGTTACCCATTGCTTGGTCTTCTGCTGTAGCATGTGAACACACAAGCCATCGCCCATAGGCTTGATGTGACTCCAGCTGAGTCTTCGCATATCACAAAGTCTGAGACCTGTCATAGATGCGAAGCCGAATGCCTTCTGCACGATGCGCTCTGGTTCGGTTGCAGGTTCAACGGCAAGGAAGCGTTCAAGTTCATCGATGGTAAGGAACTCTCTGTGAGTATCGGGGATGTAGAATCGCTCCAAATTGTCCAAGCCTCCAACTGGGTTGTAAGGGATTATCTGATCACGCACGGCTCTGTTGAACATGGCATTGATGGTCTGGCCAAAGAGCATCAACGAGAAGTCTGACAAATGACCACCGTTCTTCTTGATTTGCTTTGGGTTACGATACTTCTCACGTATATACTTGTAGAGGTCGCTGATGTGCTCAGTCTTGACATCCTTCAGCAGTATGTCCTGTTGCTTTCGGAGCTTCAGGAAGTGCTTTATCTTCTTGGCTACTGCCTGTTTCTCCAAAACCTGATTTCTTACATTACCCTCTTGTTTACCCAACTCGGCATAGTCCAATGCCCATTGCGCCCAAGTCAATGTGGTAGTACGTTCGTCAACATGCTCCTCGGCATCCTCCTCAGGATCCTTGAAGAGCCATGAGGGAGGATTGAGGATGCGCTCGCTACGGATGACTTCTGCCTTATGGCGTGTTTCCTTGTTGATTTTGGCGAGCTTTGCGTTGCCCTCCTCGGGATAGAGGGTAAGATGCAGGTTTTCTCTTTTACGGAAACCTGTCTCGTAGTACTTCAGATAGAGCGTTCTATTGCCAGATGCTTGCTTGCGTTCTATTACCTTGACTTCCATACATCTTATATATTATAGGTTAGCAACTTGACCACCGCTGATAGATGGTACACCGATAACGCCATTGTGAACATTATCCACAATGTGGGTAGTGTCGATAGTGTTTACATTGTTGACAGGAGCCTCAGATGTACTCTTGTTGAACATATCATTGACAAGGTTCATTGTTTGAATCTTTGTCTGGTCAACGATTCTTGCATAGACCTCAGTAACCTTGATGCTACGATGACCTAGCAACTTACTGACAACATAGAGGTTTGCACCGAGTGTAAGCCACATTGTTGCAGCGGTGTGACGTGAGCAATGGTAGGTGATATGCTTCTTGATACCTG
This sequence comes from Prevotella sp., assembly GCA_022771625.1. Lineage (GTDB taxonomy): Bacteria > Bacteroidota > Bacteroidia > Bacteroidales > Bacteroidaceae > Prevotella. The sequence goes on along the minus strand of JALFCW010000043.1, from coordinate 4,698 downwards.
CTGCTTCCATCCATTCCTGCAATACGACTTCTACAGTTGTCTGTGTGATTTGCAGTTCGTGGAAGATAGTCTTGCCATCGTTTTGCGGTTCCGGCATCCATTTCAATGCGTCCTGGCAGAGAGGTACTACTACGTCTTGCTTGGTCTTGACCTGCTTCTTCTCGATGTACTTAGACTTGCCATCCACTGAATCATGAATATGCTTAGGCTCCAGAGTGATCATGTCGCTCCAACGAAGACCTGTGAAGCAAGAGAAGAGAAATGCCTTCTTGACGATAGGGTAACGGCAAGGTGTAGCGATTACCTTCTTCAGTTCGTCAATAGTCAGAAATTCCTTCTCGGCATTCTGCTTCTGTGGCTTTTCCTTCTTGTCGAGCAAGCGGAATGGGTTCACAGTTACAATACCCTCACGGATGGCATTCTCCATGATGGTGCCAAAACGGTTGACGAAGATTCGCTGAGTAGTATCGCTCAGAGTCTTCTTGCCATTGTTGTAAGTACAGGTCTTCAGGAAGGCGATGAAGCCCTTAGCAAAGTCCTTATCGACCTTGTTGAGTGGAAGGTACTCCTTATTTATATATTTAAGGTACTCCACGATTCTATCTTTCAGGTTGCGCTTGCTTCGGGTGCTTGACTCTGACAAGCCTTCCTTGTCATCGATGTACTTGTCAACCCAGTCAACGAGAGTCATGTTGATCTTCTTGACCTTCTCCCAATCGACCATGCCGACCTTCTGGATGTCGAGGATGCGCTGAGCCTTGATTTGCTCTGCGAGTTTCCTGGTGTTCTTGTTCTGTTGTTTTGCAGCAGCGTTCACTTCCGGCACGATGTAGAGCTTCAAGCCTTCTTTCTTGCGGTTTCCGTTCATGTAGATGTCGAGGTACAGGCTCTTGTTGCCGTCCTTGAGTTCCTTTTCACGAATCCTAACAGGTTCCTTCAAAGTGATTTCGTTCTTTTTTCTAGCCATTTTCTTGTCATTTGTTATTATATGTTTTCATTTGCCTAAATATCTATATTTCAGTGTTTTAATTCACTCGGCAAAGATAATAATAAACGGGACAAAAATGGGACAAAATCCTCAAAAAGATATGCCACTATAAGTTAGTTTAACTTTAAAAAGAAAATGCAAGAATACGTCTTAAAAATCTATAAATCAGCGCCTTTTGCTGACACTCCTAATACATGCTTTCAAATGGTTTACCCTGCTTGAAGTAATTGGTGGTTACTGGTGGCTCTTACAACATTTATAAGTCATATCAGAAAATACACCTATCAGACGGGTAATCCCTATCTGAAACTTAAGGCTCTCGGAACACTTACTGCCGACATCCGTTGCAATGACATATTCAATTCCAAAAAGACTGGCACCACTGTATATGGCATACGCGAACTGACCATAGAAAACCGTGCCCGTAGAGTGTTCTCGCTCGACCTTATTTGGAAGTTCAATGAGGCTCGAAGCAAATATAAGGGCACAGGAGCCGGTAAGAGTCAGAAAGCCAGAATGTAGTCAAGATAACATATTATTTTGTAGTAAATCGTTGACGGTTATCGTCTAATGAATAAAAAACTATTTGTTTCACATTTTAAAACGAGATGATTATGATAGTAACAACAACGCCCACTATTGAGGGGCATCCAATTAGAGAGTATAAGGGTTTGGTGACTGGTGAAACCATCATTGGCGCCAACTTCGTGAAGGACTTCTTTGCCGGCATCCGCGATATCGTAGGCGGACGCAGTGGCTCATACGAGAGCGTATTGCGCGAGGCCAAAGACATAGCATTGCGCGAGATGCAGGAGCGTGCACAGATGATGGGAGCCAATGCCGTCGTAGGTGTCGATCTCGACTATGAGGCGCTTGGTGCCAATGGTTCGATGCTGATGGTTACGGCAAGTGGTACTGCAGTAGTGATATAACAGCTGATATCCCAAAGTTTTTGTTAGCCATAATACTATGATACGCAATAATGTCACATTATACTGCATTATCTCTATTCTGCTTTTTTCAGGAGTGTTCTTCCTGATAAAGTCGATGATGAGCGCGTCGAGTGAGAACAATTGGGCTTTGAGCCTTGCCCTCTTCTCGACCGCTCTTGCCAACTTCCTTATCCTATATGTAAATAAGAAGAGGAAAGACAATTCATAGCCATGCTCGTCGTTTCGTCACATATCCTTGCTTTCTGTCCCAGTTATTTGGTATATTGTCATATTTAAACTACCTTTGCAGTCGCAAAATCAATTTTTATTAAGATGAAGAAAGTTTTATATGTATTGCTGCCGCAGTTTGCGGAACATGAGTTGCCTTATCTCACCCAACCATTGCGCTCAGATGCCATGGCAATGAAAGAGGATCCGAAGTATGAGAACAAGATTGTGGCTGAATCAATGGACCCTGTTGAGGCTATAAGCGGTTTCCGCGTTTTGCCCGACTATACCTTTAATAATATTCCCGACGATTATGCAGCACTAGTGCTCATCGGAGGATATAGCTGGAAGAGCGAGGCGGCTGAGCGTGTTGCTCCTCTCGTTGCCGATGCTATCAGCAAAGGTTGCATAGTCGGTGCCATCTGTAATGCTGCCTCATGGATGGCGAGCAAGGGATTCCTCAACGATGTCCGCCATACGGGCAATGGCATTGAGCAGTTGCAGCTGTGGGGTGGGGAGGCTTATACCAACGCCGCCGGCTATGTCAATGCACAGGCAGTGAGCGACAAGAATATCGTTACGGCAAATGGCAGTGCCAGCTTAGACTTCGCATGCGAGATACTCACCTTGCTCAAAAACGACGAGCCAAAGGAAATAGAGATGTACAAAATGTTCTATAAGATGGGGCTCGTGGAGTTTGCGAAGATGGCAACCTCATAGAGATATCTTCGTTTGTTGAATAACTGATACACGATTACACAAGCATACTTACCTAGTATTATGGTACGACTGAATTATCTTGATAATCTGAAGGTGGTATTGACCTTCTTGGTGATATTACATCATGCGGGACAAGCGTATGGTGACGGTGGCGAGTGGGGATATACTCCTTCAAATCCTGCGGAGGTGATGCCTTGGATATGGCATTTCTTCTCTACTAATGCTGCGTTCTTCATGGGGTTGTATTTCTTCATATCAGGGTATTTTATACCTGGCAGTTATGACAGGCAGGGATTTGGCACCTTTGTCAGGAAGAAAATACTTCGTCTCGGAGTTCCATTGTTGTTGATGGGTGGTCTTTTGACATATGCTACAGGAAAAGTCGAGATAGCCCACATGTGGTTTGTGGAAAGTCTTCTGATATTCAGCTTCTTCTATGCCGTAGTCAGGAAAAGATGCCCGGCAATATCTAAAGACTGCGACTCACGACCGACGCTAATAGGACTGTTTATAGCAGCATTGGTTATGGGCATCGGTAGTTATTTCATTCGTCAGGAGAGTCCACAAGATCATTGGATTAGTCTTAGTATATGGACATTTGAACCTGCCCACTATCTTCAGTATGTCATGATGTTTGTATTGGGCATACTTGCCTATCGATTTGACTGGCTCGACAAGATGACCAAGACGACGGGTGTTGTGGCATTGTTGATAGGTGGAGCATTGGCTATAGGAAACTATGTCCGACAAGACGGTGAGTGGAATGATTTCGTTTGGCAATGGTTTGGAATCTATGAGTCGCTGATGTGCGTTTTCATCAGTTTTGGCTTGTTATGGCTGTTCCGCGAGAAAGTCAATATGGGCAATAAAGCACTCTCGTGGCTCTCGGCCCAGAGCTATGGGGCATACATTGTCCATTTGCCGTTGATGATTTGTATCCAAAATATGTTTGACAGTGTGTGGATGGGAGCCTTTGGCAAGTTTATGTTCGTCGGTGTTGTCTCAACTGTATTGTCATTCGCCTTCACATGGTTATTGCGCCTGTTGCCGGGAGTGAAAAGGGTTTTATGAATGATATTTCTTGCCCTGGCTTTTGCTGTTGCTGGACTCTATGCCCTGTCAGCTTCGGGAGATATCAAGCGTCTGCCCTTGCAGCGACTTGTCATCATTGCGATTGTGGTTGTTTATTACATACGTACAGCCTTAGGACTTGGTTCCTTGGTTTGGGATTTCTCATGGCTGAAACTCTTCTCGTCGTTGACACCTGCCCTTGTGGCGTGGTGCTATTTGCCAGGAGTAACGAGAAATGTACTCACCAAAGCGTCGAATTCATAAAAGAATGGGATTTTCACAGGTCGCTCATTTCCATAGATGTGGGTGGATGTTCAACGAATGGTATGATACTGTTTGGATGGAAAAGTTAATTTATGAATAGTGATATTAATTAATAGAAGACTTATGAAACAGCTAATTGCTTGTTGTGGCCTCGACTGCGAGAAATGCGAGGCACGTATAGCCACTCTGAATGACAATAACCGTTTGCGAGAGAAAGTGGCTAAGGAATGGGGTGAGATGAACCAGATGGAATTTCAGCCTGAATGGATTAATTGCATGGGTTGTCGTACAGAAGGGTGTAAGACCTTTTATTGCAGTGACATGTGCAAAATCCGCAAATGCGTATTGCAAAAGGGATACAATACCTGTGGCGACTGTTGCGAGATGCAAACATGCAGCATTTTGGGCGAACTGGCGACGAATGCCCCCGAGGTTTATGAGAATCTAAAGGGCGAGTGATATTTTTATTTAGACAAATGACAAGAGTAATTATTG
>JALFCW010000128.1 GCA_022771625.1 Prevotella sp. | reverse complement strand
TCTGTGGCAAAGATACACATTTATTCTGATATTTGCAAGGAAATCGAAGAAAAAGTGATTGATGAGGGATTTTTCTACATCACCCGTCCTCTGCTACTAGGATATTTCTACCTCACCCGTCCTCTCCTGCTAGGAGAGGTTCCACATCCCCTCCTAAATCCTCCCCTTCTCAGAAGGGAAGGACTTAAAGCCTGGCCGGCCGGGCCTGTACGAGCAAACAAGCTCTCGCCCCTGCGGGGTTGCTCGTGATTATCTACGCAATAGAATTGCGATTGTTTGACGCACATAGTGCGAGTGTTTATGCGCTGAGAGCGCCCATGCGGAATAGGATTAAGCGACAGCCACTGGGAGCATAGCTGTTGTGCAGCTATTCTTCCCTGTCCCCTGACCCTTGCTTTTCACATTAATTAAATCTATTATTTATAACCATTCGGATTCTGTGACTGCCATCGCCAAGAGTCACGACACATTTCTTCTATGCCATATTTTGCCTCCCATCCAAGTTCTTCCTTGGCTTTTGATGGATTGCAATAGCAAGTTGCTATATCCCCAGGACGTCTTTCTTTTATCACATATGGTATCTTTACTCCATTTACTTTCTCAAAAGCTTTAACTACATCCAATACAGAATATCCGTGTCCAGTTCCAAGATTGTAAATGTATAATCCCTTTTCTTCATCATTTTGAGATGATAATTCATTTCTAGCTTCAAACACCTTCAAAGCTGCAACATGCCCCCGGGCTAAGTCAACAACATGAATATAGTCGCGAACTCCTGTTCCATCATGTGTATCATAGTCATTTCCAAAGATTCCTAACTCCTTGCGCAATCCTACAGCTGTCTGAGTGATGTATGGCATAAGATTATTGGGAATGCCATTGGGATTTTCTCCTATTAATCCCGATTCATGAGCTCCAATTGGATTAAAGTAACGAAGCAGAACTACATTCCATTCAGGATCTGCTTTCTGAACATCGATAAGTACCTGTTCGAGCATAGATTTTGTCCATCCATATGGATTTGTGCATTGTCCTTTTGGACATTCTTCTGTAATAGGGATACTACTGCATCTATCTTATACTGACCGAATATGTGATCAAGCCTATCGCGATCTCGAATATCTGCTTTTTCAAATGGAAATTCTTCGCCTATTATTTTTGATACACGGCGAAGAGCCTCTTGATTAGAGTTTACAAGATTATCAACTACTACAACAGAATGACCTGCTTTATATAATTCAATTATAGTATGTGAGCCAATATTTGTTCATTATTCAACTGTTACACTCTTAGCCAAGTTCCTTGGCATATCCACATTCAATCCTTTCTTCACCGCCACATGGTATGCCAACATCTGCATCGGGATGACACTTAGCAAGGGTACAAGGCAATTTAATGTATTTGGTACTTCTACCACTTGCTCGGAGATCTTCTTGACATCCTCGTCGCCTTCTGTCACAACTGCAAAAATGCGGCCATTACGGCTCTGGACTTCCTGCATGTTAGAGATTATCTTATGATACAGCTGGTGATGTGTAGCCAAGAACACTATTGGCATTTCTTCATCCACAAGGGCTATAGGACCATGTTTCATCTCGGCAGCGGGATAACCCTCTGCATGGATATAACTAATCTCCTTCAGTTTTAAGGCTCCTTCAAGGGCGACGGGATAGTTGTAGCCACGTCCAAGATAGAGGAAGTTACGGGCGTAGGTGAACATCGACGATAGGTTTTCTACCGTATCGTTTTGCTCCAACACCTTTTCCATCTTTTGCGGTATCTGAGTCAATTCGTGACATGTGGTTTGGAACTCTTCTTCCGAAATGGTTCCAATGGCATTTGCCAAAGCTAACGAAAGCATGGTTAATACTGTTACCTGACCGGTAAATGCCTTTGTACTGGCTACGCCTATCTCAGGTCCTACGTGAATATATATACCAGTATCAGATTCTCGGGCGATACTGCTACCTACGCCGTTGACTATACCGAATACCAATGCTCCTTGTTGTTTGGCAAGTTGGATGGCGGCAAGGGTATCTGCCGTCTCTCCGCTTTGACTAATGGCAATCACCACATCGTCCTTTTCTATCACAGGATTGCGATAGCGGAACTCACTGGCATATTCCACCTCCACTCGTATTCGGCACATATCCTCGATGAGTTGTTTGCCGATGAGTCCGGCATGCCATGACGTTCCACAGGCTACGATGATGATATGTCGGGCGCGAAGGAGTTTGGCTTTGAAATTAGTAAGTGCCGATAGCTTAATCTCGTAAAGGCCATCCTCTCTCCTGATAATCCTGCCTCGCATAGTATTCTCGATACAATGGGGCTGCTCGAATATCTCTTTGAGCATGAAATGGGGATAGCCGCCTTTGCTCAGTGCTGATATGTCAAGATCAACGTCCTTGATGGTGATGTCGGCAGATGTCTCATCGAGATTGGTTATCTCAATATCCTTACCAATATTGATGTCTGCTATTTGCTCATCCTCCAAGTATATCACTTTACGGGTATATTCAACCAGTGGCGTGGCATCGCTGCCCACAAAGAACTCCGTGTTGTCATTGCTCAATCCGATTACCAACGGCGAAGCCTTACGTGCAGCCACAAGATGGTTGGAGTTTGATTTCTCCATAACCACGATTGCATAAGCACCAATGACCTTATTCAGGGCCTGGTTTACTGCCTTTACCAACTTCCTGCCGTTTCTCTGATAATAATAGTCAATCAACTGAACAAGCACCTCGGTGTCGGTTTGGCTTTTGAATTCATAGCCATTAGATTCGAGCTGTTCTTTCAACAACTTATAATTCTCGATGATACCATTATGCACCAATGCTATATCGCCTGACATTGACACATGAGGATGGGCATTTGTCTCTGATGGTTCGCCATGAGTTGCCCATCGGGTATGTCCGATGCCGGTAGTCAGGGTTGTCTGCTGTGATTCTGATGACAATGCAGAATCTACCTTTTCTTCAAGATTTGCCACTTTGCCTTTAGCCTTAAAGACTTTTATATCCTTACAGCCTGTACCTAACAGGGCAATACCTGCACTGTCGTATCCACGATACTCAAGCTGATGTAGTCCCTTAATAAGTATAGGGGCTGCTTCCTTATTTCCTATATATCCTACTATTCCACACATAATCGTTATTATTGTAAGTATTCAATTTAGTGTACACGTGTTTCCTATCCAATTAAGGATTTCATTCCATTCTATCTCAACGAGTTAGAATGATGTTGCCTCAAAAGTTAGCCTTAACTACCCGAAGGTATGTTGCACCTTGAAACTATATTTCGAGTGCAAAGGTAATGCTTTTTTTTAATAAAACAAAGATTTTATAGAAAATTTTGTTAAATACTTATTTTTTAGGGGGAGAATCAACTTCTCCTTCCCCTACTCTACTATAGAAATAATATCGTTTCTATTGTTAAACTTATAAAATTATAATTTTCGAAAATCACCCCAGTCCCCTCTTTACCCTTAAAGAGGGGGTCCACCGCTTTCCCCTAAATCCCCTTTCCCCTCAGGGTACAGGGGACTTAAAGCCTGGCCGGCCGGGCCTGTACTCGCAAACAAGCTCTCGCCCTAAAGGGTTGCTCGTGATAATCTACGCAACAGAGTTGCGATTGTTTATGCGCCGAGGGCGCGGCTCCGCACTAGGCGATTATTTGACGCACATAGTGCGAGTGTTTATGCGCCGAGGGCGCGGCTGACGCACTGGGGGATGGGGAGATGGGGGATGAGGACTGATGGATAATAATTATTAGGACAGAAGAGATGGGGTATTGCCTAAGCATGATAGACGATTGTTTATATCATCTTCTGATAGTTTATTCATCTGATATATTGCCATTGCATTAAGTCTAATGGCACGCTCTGCCCTCGATATTCCGAGTTTTATCAGTTCTGAGTTCATAGACTCCAAGTTAACTAGTACTATCAGTTGGGAAAGTGTGGCATAGTCTCGTATGTTGCCATCTGCATCCGGGTGGTTGTCTCGCCACATCTTTGCAGTCTGACCAAAAAGAGCTACATTGAGGACATCGGCTTCTGTAGCATAGATGTATGATTGAGCTGTACGAGAAATATCCTTTGGCATAAGGTTTTCCTTTATTGAGTCTGTATGTATGCGATAGTTAATTTTCGAAAGTTCACGATTAAGATTCCAACCAAGCGAAAGACGAGAGTTTTCTTCGGTTTTAAGTCGCTTATAGTCTGTAAAGAGGTACAGTTTGAATTCGGGCGAGAGCCAAGATGCAAACTCCATAGCTATATCTTGGTGCGCCAAAGTATTTGCATAGCGACCAGCTTTTGTTACAATTCCAATAGCCTGGGTTGATTCTGTCCACCTTTTCGGAGTTAGGACAAATGAATTAACACCAGCCTCTTTTTCAATTGCCTCGAATTCGAGGTAATTGAAGTTTGGATTATTTAAACGTTCCCATAGTCCGAGGAACCGTATAACATTGCGGTTACGCATCCAATTTTGAATTACAAAGCCTGCATTTTCAGCGTTTCGATAACGTGCCATATCAGTTAGAGAGAAATAGTCTCCTTTAAGTCCACCGTATCGCACCTCAATATCTACACCTTCTGCTTGTACTTTATATGTATGTTGTTTCTTTGATCCCATATATTTTATAATTATAAATGACTGCAAAGATACACATTTATTCTGATATTTGCAAGGAAATCGAAGAAAAAGTGATTGATGAGGGATTTTTCTACCTCACCCATCCTCTGCTGCTAGGAGATTTTCGAAAATCATCCCCCGTCCCCTTCTTTACCCTTAAAGAAGGGGCTCCACCGCTCCCCCGGCCCCCTCTCCTCATGAGAGGGCTCCAACCGGTAAACCGGACGTTCTGTACTCGCAAACAAGCTCTCGCCCCTGCGGGGTTGCTCGTGATTATATACGCAACAGAGTTGCGATTGTATTACGCAATAAAATTGCGATTGTTTATGCGCCGTGGGCGCCCATGCGGAATAGGTGGTATGCGGATGACACTGGGAGCATAGCTATTGGCAGCTACTCTTCCCTGTGATACAGTTATGGACAGGGGATTTTTCACTATGTCATTATGATCTATCCACCCAATTCTCAAGTTGTATTCCATGTATTCTTGAGAAATGCTTTGTATTATCAGTAACCATAATCATTCCGTTTGCCACCGCCGTACAACCTATAAGTAAATCGAAATCCTCTATCATTCACCCTGATTTATTATCATTTCATCAACGCTCTTTGAATCAATCCATTTACCTTCTAATTCATCGACCCAATTTTTTGACTTTTTGCTAATTCCAATGCCAATTTTAGAGTGCGCAACTCTCATAGATTTGATTATCAAATCAACCAAATCTAGTTTTTCTTCGTTACTCAAATTATATATATCACGAAGGTATTTATCTGATATTGCTACTGCCATAATCTTTAAAAATTAATTATTTCCGCCGCAAAGATAGTGCAAATTATGCAGAAAACCAAATAAAAAAGCATTTTTTTATTGTTTTTGTTTAGATGCAGCCTATCTTATCAAAAGATAGTGCAAATCTACCTCACCCGTCCTCTCCTGCTAGGGTTTTTCTACCTCACCCGTCCTCTGCTGCTAGGAGATTTTCGAAAATCACCCCAGTCCCCTCTTTGGCTTCGCCTAAGTCCTTCACGCTCGGCAATGATCAAATGAATTTGTCATTGCTCTCGCTTAATCAGGACTTTTCCCCTTAAAGAGGGGGTCCACCTCTCACCCGGCCCCCTCTCCTCAGGAGAGGGCTCCAACCGGTAAACCGGACGTTCTGTACTCGCAAACAAGCGCACGCCCTAAAGGGTTGCTCGTGGAGTTTTACGCAACAGAGTTGCGATTATTTGACGCACAGAGTTGCGATTATCTAAGCGCTGAGAGCGCGGCTCCGCACTGGGCGATTATTTGACGCAACAGAAAGTTAACCTTGTTGACTTTGCAGTGCAGCAAAGGTACAAACTTTATTTTATAGATCTAAATTGAGGGCTTACAGATATTATCCGACATACTTAATCTCTTTGGAAGATATCTCTTGTATATACTTTATCCTTCACATCATCCAAACAAGTATCATAGCGATTGGCAATGATGGCGTGAGACTGTTGCTTAAAAGCATCGAGGTCGTTGACCACCTTGCTGCCAAAGAAGGTATCACCATCTGATAATGATGGCTCGTAGATGATGACTTCTGCACCTTTGGCCTTGATGCGCTTCATGATGCCCTGGATGGCACTCTGACGGAAATTGTCGGAATTGGACTTCATGGTAAGGCGATAGACTCCAATAACACATGTATGTTCTTTGTTTGAATCCCACTGTCCATTCTCTCCATAATAGCCAGCCTTACGTAACACGGCATCGGCTATATAGTCCTTACGAGTGCGATTGCTCTCAACAATAGCAGACATCATGTTCTGAGGTACATCGGCATAGTTGGCCAAGAGTTGCTTGGTGTCCTTAGGCAGGCAATAGCCGCCATAACCAAAGCTTGGGTTGTTGTAGTGTGTACCTATGCGTGGGTCAAGACCTACGCCTGAGATGATAGCTTGTGTGTCGAGACCTTTTACTTCGGCATAGGTGTCGAGCTCGTTGAAATAGCTGACACGGAGAGCGAGATAAGTATTGGCAAAGAGTTTCACTGCCTCTGCCTCTTTCATGCCCATAAATAGCGTGTCGATATTCTCTTTAATTGCTCCTTCTTGCAGCAGTTTAGCAAAGGTCTTGGCATATTCTTCTGCCTGCGGATTGCCTATTGCCTCAATAGCTGCATTCTCCTCGTCCCACTTCTTGTTCTGGTCTGAAGGAAGTGTTTTCGGATATCCAACTATTATTCGAGATGGATAAAGATTATCTTCAAGTGCCTTGCTCTCGCGAAGGAACTCCGGGGAAAAGAGAAGGTTGAAGTGCTTACCTTTCAATGATGGATTTGTGAGGAACTGGAGGGCATATTTCACATAAAGTGAACGGGTATAGCCTACAGGTATGGTGCTTTTGATAACCATTACTGCATCGGGATTGACACTAATCACGAGGTCAATCACATCCTCAATATGATGGGTATCGAAGAAGTTCTTAACAGGATCGTAATTGGTGGGAGCGGCAATCACAACAAAGTCTGCGTCTTTATAAGCTGCTGCACCGTCAAGAGTGGCGGTAAGGTTCAGCTGCTTTTCGGCAAAGAACTTCTCGATATATTCGTCTTGTATAGGTGATATACGCTTGTTTATCTTCTCCACCTTCTCAGGAATGACATCCACTGCTGTCACCTGATGGTGCTGTGATAACAAAGTTGCTATACTCATTCCCACGTAGCCCGTTCCGGCTACTGCTATTTTCAAATCTTCAAATTTTCTCATTGTATGATGTATTATTTGTTATTCTTATTTTGGAGTGTTAACTGTTAACGCGTAACAGGCGATTTCCTTTTGACGTCAAAATCATTTGCTATCAGCAATTCGTCTGCCACCATTTCATTGATTAAAAGAGCATATTTTCAACTCCTACTTTTGCGTGTAACCCATTCTATTTCAAAGAGTTAGAATAATGTTGCCTCAAAAGTTAGCCTTAACTACCCGAAGGTATGTTGCACCTTGAAACTATATTTTGGGTGCAAAGGTAATGCTTTTTTTTAATAAAACAAAGATTTTATAGAAATTTTTGTTAAATACTTATTTTTTAGGGGGAGAATCAACTCCCCCCTTCCCCTACTCGACTATAGAAATAATATCGTTTCTATTGTCAAAGTTATATAATTATAATTTTGATCGTGGAGTTTTACGCAACAGAGTTGCGGATCTTTTCTACCTCACCCGTCCTCTCCTGCTAGGAGAGGTTCCACATCCCCTCCTAAATCCTCCCCTTCTCAGAAGGTGAGGACTTAACCGGTAAACCGGCTGTTTGGTACTCGCAAGCAAGCTCTCGCCCCTGCGGGGTTGCTCGTGATTATATACGCAACAGAGTTGCGATTGTATTACGCAATAAAATTGCGATTGTTTATGCGCCGTGGGCGCCCATGCGGATATTGATGATCAAAACTCGATGGCGCACAGGGGATTATCTATGTGCACCCATACGGATAATGTTGATTGCTCTCGCTGGCAACAGAGTTGCGAGTGTTTAGAGAGGGAATTGATTATTTATCATCATAATGCCCCTCTAATTTAATGACCAAGACAACCAACTTGTCATCATAAACATCATAAATAATTCTATCATGAGCAGAAATACGTCTTGAATACGTAACGGATTGGCCACCCTTTAATGGTTCAGGATGTCCTGTTCCAGTCTTTGGATTATCTGCCATCTCATGAATAACTCTTTCAACTTTCTTCCACAACTTGGCATTAGACTTCTTTAATTTGGTTAATGTCTTTTTCGCCCCTGAAGTAAAACTGATAATATATGTCATAACGATTCCAAAAAAGAAGAAAGCTCTTCGTGATTCCTACATTCAACACACTTTCCTGCTTCATATTCTTTTCTTCCTTCCTCAATATCTGCATACAAATCAGGTGATAATTCATCATTGTCACGAACTGGTATTACGGTATATATCTGAGTTCCACGTCTGAAATATACTCGTTCACCAGCGTCAATCCTATTAAGGGACGATGAAATGTTTTTTTTGAAATCGCTAATTGTCAAAGTATTCATACTTGTCCTTTCTTTTTTTTATTCACACCGCAAAGATACACATTTATTCTGATATTTGCAAGGAAATCGAAGAAAAAAGTGATTGATGAGGGATTTTTCTACCTCACCCGTCCTCTCCTGCTAGGAGAGGTTCCACCTCCCTCCTAAATCCTCCCTCCTCAGGAGGAAGGACTTAAAGCCTGGCCGGCCTGGCCTGTACGAGCAAACAAGCTCTCGCCCTAAAGGGTTGCTCGTAATTATCTACGCAACAGAGTTGCGATTATCTAAGCGCTGAGGGCGCCCATGCGGATAATATATGCACGGAGGGTGCGGGGGGCGCGGTGCGGTTAATTGTCTAGTTGCTGATATTTGCTATGCTGGCTTTTGTACTCAGGAACTATTTCTTTCATCTTTCTAACAATGTCCATTTCATTGGAAGTCAAAGATAGTTCATAAAGTTCTTTCTCATTTTTTAACGCTAATTCGTATGGATATTCCCTTACCTTCGCTACCATAATTTTGGAATGTGTAGTGGGTATTGTCTGTTCTGCGTCATTCAAGACTTCTTCGTACAATTTCTCACCATCTCTTAGCCCTGTAAAGGTAATGTGGATATTCTTTGCTCCTGAGAGGTCGATCATTCTCTGTGCAAGGTCGGCTATTCGTACAGGTTTTCCCATGTCAAAGACATATATTTCTCCTCCACGTCCCATTGTTCCTGCCTGCAATACAAGTTTGCAGGCCTCTGGGATTAACATGAAGTAGCGAATAATGTCTTTATGAGTTACCGTAACGGGGCCTCCTTTCCTTATCTGCTCTTTGAAGATAGGGATAACAGAACCATTAGAGCCGAGGACATTGCCGAAACGAGTAGTTACAAATTGGGTTGTTGGTTTGCCTGTGCGCTGTGTTTCTTCCCAGAGTTTATTGTTGAGAGATTGGCAATAAATCTCGCAGATGCGCTTAGAGCAACCCATCACGTTCGTTGGATTGACAGCCTTGTCTGTTGAAATCATCACAAACTTTTTAGTGCCATACTTAACGGCAAGGTCAGCAATTACGCGCGTTCCATATATATTATTTTGTACAGCCTCTGCCGGATTATCTTCCATCATAGGCACATGCTTATAAGCAGCTGCATGAAATACGTACTCCGGCTTATATTTTGCAAAGATTTTCTCCATTCGATCTTGCTTACAGATACTAGTGACAATCGTTTCTACATGCAGATTTTTATGGTTGCGAGCCATATACAGACGCACATCGTGCATTGGAGTTTCAGCCTGATCCACTAAAATAAGGTCTGCAGGATTGTATTTTGCCACTTGTCGAGCCATCTCTGACCCAATAGAACCGGCAGCTCCAGTGATAAGAATACGTTTACCTGTCAGCATCTCTCCGATAGCATCCATATCAACCTCAATCTTATCGCGAGGAAGCAGGTCTTCTATCTCCACTTCGCGAAGTTGCTGATGAGAAATATCAGACTTCCCATCCCATTCTTCTGCCTCAGCAGGAGTAATCAGAATTTTTATACCAGCCTTAATGAGCGAATCAATCAAGCTCGTTCGCGACACAAAATGTTCTCTCTGAAGAGGAGATACCAACAATGCCGACACTTGATATTTTTGCATTGTTTCCACTACAGAATCATCATCAAAAAACACTTGTTCGCCAAGAAGCCAAGATCCGTTGAGCGATTTATCCGTAGAGATAAAACCTCTCAAACGATAGCGCTGAGGCGATTCGTTGCGAATGCTTTTAGCAAGTGATATGCCGCCTTGCAAACATCCATACACAAAGACCTTTCGTATGCTACTATCTCCTCTCGACATGTCGTGCATGCTCTTTACTATCACTCTCAGTCCCCACATCAGCATTGTGGCAACAATAAAGAGCATGAGAGCACTATCAATACGAGGAATAAGCATGTACTGAGAGAGGCCTGCATGCACTTGCACCTGATGCAATAAGCATACCCCCACACCTGCAGCTGCCGTAGAGTAAGCCACTCTATGCAAATCGACAAAGCTGGAATAGCGCATTACACCATGGTAGGTATGGAATGCAAAGAACGAGACAATGTACACTACGAGACAAACAGACAGTCCTAGAGCTACCTGCCAGAAGTGTTGTACCAATCCCAATCCCCCATGCTGAAGATAATAGACCAAAAGGCCTGAAACAAACACAATGATACAATCCATCGCAAGGATGCACCAATACGGCAATGCCTTACGAGAAAAATACCAGTTGCATATTTTTCTGATAATATTCATATGAAGATAGTATTCTAATGTTGCGTAACTAGCGATTTCCTTTTTACTTCAAAATTATTTGCTATCAGCAATTCTTCTGCCACCATTTCATTTATGATTTCTCCGGCGTCACCTATTTTATAGGTGTCGCTTAACTGCGATTTAATGAAATCATGAAGTTCATCGGTCGTAACGGTCTTGTTTTCTATCCAATTAAGGATTTCATTCTTAATATTTGTCATAACTGTTTTTTTGTGGGTTTCTTGCGAAAAGAGCATATTTTCAACTCCCACTCTTGCGAGCAACTCTCTCTAAGTCAATACATTAGAGGGGTGTTAACTCAAAAGTTAGATGTAAATACCAGAGGGTATTTTGTGCTCTGAAACTATATTTCGGCTGCAAAGTTAATGCTTTTTTTTAAATAAAACAAAGAAATTATAGAAAATTTTGTTAATTACTTATTTTATTTATAAGTATATCAATAAAAATTTTCTACCTCAACCGTCCTCTCCTGCTAGGAGAGGTTCCACCTCTCTCCTAAATCCTCCCTCCTCAGGAGGAAGGACTTAAAGCCTGGCCGGCCGGGCCTGTACGAGCAAACAAGCTCGCGCCCCTGCGGGGTTGCTCGTGATTATCTACGCAACAGAGTTGCGATTGTTTTGACGCAATAGAAAGTTAACTTTGTTGACTCTCGGCTGCGCTCGGCAGAGCATTCAAGCGAGCTTGATGCTTTGCTCTCGCTGGCACGAGAGTTGCGAGTGTTTATGCGCCGAGGGCGCCCATGCAGATGATTGGTTATGGATGATTTAGGCACGGATGATGGTGTAATCACGAAGTGCCGTGGAAAATATCAATGCAGAGCCAAGCCGTGTCTTTGAAAAAGCCGTGGATTTCCGTGCCTAAAAAATCTGTGATAATCACAATATCTTTAGATATTAAAACAATCTGTGCTAATCTGTGCTAATCTGTGGACAAAATAATGTCAGACAACAGATAGTTTTTTCAGACCACAGATTGGCACAGATTGGCACAGATTAATGACCCTATCAACCGTAATACTCTTTGTACCACTGGGCAAAGCGACGGAGACCTTCGCGGAGGGAAGTGGAGGGTTTGAAACCGAAGTCCTGCTCAAGAGGTGTGGTGTCGGCATAGGTGACGGGAACATCGCCCGGCTGCATGGGGACTAGCTGCTTGTGGGACTCGAAATCATAATCGGAAGGGAGAACGCCTGCTCGGACGAGTTCTTCCTGAAGGATGGTGACGAAGTCGAGCAAATTCTCGGGACTGTTATTGCCGATGTTATATACCTTATATGGGGGGATGGGAAGACCGTCTTCGCCATTCTCTTTTTCCGGTGCATGCTGCATCACACGGATGACTCCCTCGACGATGTCATCGACATAGGTGAAGTCGCGCTTGCAATTGCCGTAGTTGAAGATCTTGATGGTGTCGCCCTTCACCAACTTGTCGGTGAAGCCGAAGTAGGCCATGTCGGGACGACCGGCAGGACCATAGACGGTGAAGAAACGCAATCCTGTGGAAGGGATGTTATACAGCTTGGAATAGGCATGAGCCATCAGTTCGTTGCTCTTCTTGGTAGCGGCATAGAGGGACACTGGATTATCCACTTTGTCGTCGGTGGAGTAAGGCACTTTCTTGTTGCTGCCATAGACGCTTGAGCTGCTGGCATATACGAGGTGGTCAACGGCATGATGACGGCATGCCTCAAGGATATTATAGAATCCTATCAGATTGCTCTCTATATATGAACCGGGATTGGTGATTGAGTATCTCACACCTGCCTGCGCGGCGAGGTTGACCACTACCGAAAATTTCTCTTCTGCAAACAGTGAATCAATGGCGGCTTTGTCTGCAAGGTTTGCCTTTACAAAGAGCCAATCGCGACCGAGGGCTTCTATCTCTTTTAATCGCTCATACTTGATATTCACATCATAGTAATCGGTGATTGAATCCAAACCCACTACGCGAATATTCTTCACTTCCTTGAATAGTCTTTTTACCAAATTGCTGCCAATGAATCCTGCAGCTCCAGTGACGAGGACCGTCTTTCCTTCTAATGAAACATTATACTGTACCATATTATTTTTTTTGTAACGTTAATTATCTGTAGATATTGATTATTTCCTGATTCCGTATTTTTCACACGCCTCATAGTATGTATCCAAACTGCCTATGTCGAAACGTCCAGCGGACATTGGCCATGCGTGCATGGTGGTGTTGTCAACCATATAGTGGGCAAGGTTGCCTGGGGCATCCTTTCCACAGCCGTTGGCGACAGAAGACTTGACAAGGGGCATATCCTTCTTGAGATAGATATAGAATGGGGGTACTGCCCAAGTGCTCTTTGGCTGAGGTGGTTTCTCCTCCATATTGAGTACACGGTTGTTAGCGTCAAGTACGACAACCCCTGTGCGCTGGAGCTTTTCGACTGACGGTTGCTCGTGGCACATGATGCATGACGTCTGCTTTGACTTGGCGAAGTCAACAAACTCCTGGAAACTGAAAAACAGGATATTGTCGGCTGCCACGACCAGCATGTCATCATCAATCTGCAACTTATCGATGGCGTAGAGAAGGTCGCATACGGCACCAAGGCGGGTGTCGTTGGACTCAGTGCCGTCATCCACTATGGTAATCTTCTTCTGATAGTGCTGCTCGCGAGCCCAATCTTCGAAGATATGTGCAAACTTATGATTGGTGATGATGACATGCTCATCGATCTCGGGGATGGTGTCGATATCATCGAGCATTCGTCCGAGGATGGTGCTTTCTCCTATCTTGAGGAGTGGTTTGGGGAAGTTCTTGGTGAGTTCACCAAGACGTGTGGCATAACCTGCCGCTATTACTATATTCTTCATAAGGATTAATCGTTGATAAATCGGGCTCCGTCGTCAGACTTTACCCAAAATACTTTGAATGTGTTTTCGTATTCAGGAAATTCGGCAAGGTAGGTATCCCTGACGGACTTTTCGATGGATTCTTTATGCTTGGGATCGACAAGGGCTATGACGGCACCCTTGAATCCCGCTCCGGAGAAGCGACCGCCATAGACGCCCTCGAGACCTCGCATGGCCTTGTAGATGGCAATGAGTTCGGGACTGCCACATTCGTAGTTGTGGATGGAGGATTCGCATGAGTCGAAGGATAGTTTGCCGAAGAGTTGGAGGTTGCCTGTCTCCCATGCTGTTACACCCTGGCGTACCCGTCGATACTCGCTATAGAAGTGTTCGGCCCGGCGGGCAAAGCGTGAGGGCATCATATCGCGTGTCTCGTCGAAGATGGTCTTTGGCACTTCGCGGAGGAAGGTCTTGTCGAATGGTTTGAGCGGCGCCTCCTTGTAGGCGAGCATGTTCCATGCGGCTGTCTTGCACTCGAAGACACGGAGGTTGTAGTCGCTATTGACGAGGTTGCGGGTGAGGCCGCTGAAGAAGATGCCTATCTCGAAGTCGGCCATATTCGGGTTCTTCTTGATGACGCGCCATTCATTTGAGTCGCAATCGAGGAACAGCAAACCGTCTTTCTTGCCAAGAGCAATACAACTCTGGTCGAGCAAACCGTTATTCAAACCTATATATTCGCGCTCTGCCTCACTGGCTATCATCACCACCTCAAACGGCTTGAGTTTGATGCCGTTGGCCTTGGCAAACGCCATGACGTAGGCAATCAACACTGCCGCACTCGACGACAAACCGCCTACTGGCAATGAGCCCTGGAGCACGCCGTCGATACCGTGGGTAAGTTCGAAACGCTTCTGGAGGGCATACTTTGCTCCACGCACATAATCGCCCCAGTGCTTCTCCTTGACCTCGGTGCGCATGGCAAGGTCGATGTGCACCTCACCCTCAAAACTGCGGCTGGTGAGATTTACCTTTGAATCTTCACGGACATTGAACCAGAGGTCAACGCCCTTGTTGATAGCAAAGCCTGTGACGAGACCATGCTGATGATCTACGTGGGCTCCCAGAGGGCATACTCTGTAGGGGCTGAAAATATGATATTGATATGTCATAATATTGATTGAATTAACTATCAGATGGTTTCTTCATCTTTTATCACTATATTTTTGGGTGCAAAGATAATACTTTTTTTGCAATAAACAAAGTTTTTATAGAAATTATTGTTAATTTTTCTACCTCACCCGTCCTCTCCTGCTAGGAGAGGCTCCACAACCCCTCCTAAATCCTCCCCTTCTCAGAAGGGAAGGACTTAACCGGTAAACCGGCTGTTTGGTACTCGCAAACAAGCTCTCGCCCCTGCGGGGTTGCTCGTGATTATATACGCAATAGAATTGCGATTGTTTATGCGCCGAGGGCGCCCATGCGGATGATTGGTTATATCTGTGATAATCTGTGGACAAAATAAACTCAGACCACAGATAGTTTTTTCAGACCACAGATTAGCACAGATTGACACAGATTAAGAGCCAAAGGCTCTGATTGGGTTGATTATTGATTAATGATTATTGATTGATGATAATAATCTGTGATAATCACAATATCTTTAGATATTAAAATAATCTGTGATAATCTGTGCTAATCTGTGGACAAAAAAACTCGGTGGAAAAGAAAGCCGTGAACTTGCGCAAGCAAGCCGTAACCACGAAGTGCTGTGGATAATACAATGCGGAGCCAAGCCGTGTCTTTGAAAAAGCCGTGGATTTCCGTGCCATAAAAATTATAGACCACAGATTAGCACAGATTGACACAGATTAAGAGCCAAAGGCTGGGAAGATTGAAAAATTGAAAGATTGAAAGTAAAGACCCTACAGCAATGGGATATCAACCACGGTATTATTCCGCAGGGGCGCCGAAGGCGCTTGGATAATCGCAACTTTGTTGCGTAGGAAATGGGGCGGGGGCTTATGAATGCCCCCGTACCTTGTAGCCCGCAGGGCGTTACGAGCGGAACGGCGTGGAGCGGTTGGAGCCCTCTCCTGAGGAGAGGGGGCCGGGGGAGAGGTGGAGCCTCTCCTAGCAGGAGAGGACGGGTGAGGTAGAAAAAAATATGATTATTTGTCGAGCAATTGGATGTAATCGAATTGACTGACAGTACTGATCGCCATGATACCTGGCAACTCAACATAAAGAGACTTATACTTGGAACCACGGATGGTCTTCAACATACCCTCTACTCCATCTAATGGCCCCCCAACAACTCGGATCAAACGGTTGCGGACATCTCTGGGGATGGACTCGGAAGGAATGTACTCAGGAGATTCACTCTCCGTGACGACACGTATGAAATTTTCCATCTCCTTAGTGGGCACTACTATCGGAGCGGGAGGACTCACTCCAAGACGATAACGAAACTGAAAACGACAACCGGGAGTCATCGCGGATTGGAGTTCGGAAAAAGTGCTATGGATGAAAAACAGGTCGCGGATGTATGGACGCTTTACTATCACGATCTTGCCACGAACTGTCTTGCGCCTCGCTACTGTTGGCGCAAAGGTTTCAAAACCCTGAGAGGCTAATTTCTCATAGGTGTATTGATTGGCGAGCCCTCGACAAAGGTCGCGCATCACAAACCACTGCTGTGTTTCTTCCATTTTCTGCTATCTAATTAACGGGTTATGCTCCTAAATATTATTGCTTTGGGATGCAAAGTTAAATGATTTTGGGTGCAAAGATAATGATTTTCTGATTATTACGGAAATTTTATTACTGAAAAAATGTTAATCGCAGTGTTTTTATGAGGGTTGCGACAGGGATGCAAGATATTCGGCACAACTGTCGGCACAACGCTCACCATCAACGCCTGCGGAGACAATGCCTCCGGCATAACCGGCTCCCTCGCCACAAGGGAAGAGTCCACGAAGACGGATGTGCATCAGGGTGTCGGAGGTGCGGAGGATGCGGACAGGAGATGAGGTGCGGGTCTCGACGGCTATCACAACTGCCTCATTTGTAAGGAATCCGCGACTTTTGTTGCCGAAAAACTTAAAACCTTCGCGAAGGCGACGGGAGACATGGTCGGGCAACCAGAAATGGAGGGGCGAGGAGATGAGACCGGGAGCATAGGACGAACGCGGAAGATCATAACTGAGCTTGCCGTTGACGAAATCCATCATACGCTGTGCAGGGGCGGTCTGCTTCATATTGCCCTGTTGCCAACAGGCCAACTCCAACTGCTCTTGATATCGCATCATCTTAAGTGGGTCGTCTCCCTCGACATCCTCGGGACGCAATTCCACCACCATTCCGCTGTTGGACCACTGACCGCCTCGGTTGCTCGGACTCATTCCGTTGACCACTATCTGGCGCTCGCCTGTGGCTGCCGGGATGATGAAACCTCCGGGACACATGCAGAAGGAATAGACGCCTCGCTGATCGACCTGGGTGACGAACGAATATTCGGCTGCGGGAAGATACTTGCCCCTGCCGTTCTTGTTGTGATACTGTATGCGGTCGATGAGTTCGGAGGGATGCTCAAGTCGCACGCCTACCGCCAAACCCTTTGCCTCGATATCCACTCCGCTCTCGGCAAGATAACGATAGACATCACGGGCACTGTGACCTGTGGCAAGGATGACGGGACCACGAAACTCCCGCTGCTCACCGCTCTCGACGCCCACTGCCTCGATGCCTACAACGGTGTCGCCATCAAGTAAAAGACGGGTCATGCGTGTGAGATGGTGCACCTCACCGCCACATCTCAATATCGTGTTGCGCATGTTCTCGATAACACGGGGAAGACGGTCGGTGCCAATATGGGGATGAGCATCGCTGAGTATATCCACTGAGGCTCCATGCTGGCAGAAGACATTCAGAATTTTATTTACATTTCCGCGCTTCTTACTGCGGGTGTATAGTTTGCCGTCTGAATAGGCTCCTGCCCCACCCTCTCCATAGCAATAGTTGCTTTCGGGGTCCACCTTCTGCGTCTTGGTAATCTTCGACAGGTCGCGCTTGCGATCATGAACGTCTTTTCCACGTTCAATGACAACAGGACGGAGTCCGTGCTCGATGAGTCGGAGTGCAGCAAAGAGTCCTCCGGGACCCTCGCCCACAACCACTACCTGCTGAGCCGAAGAGACATCGGGATAATGAGTGGGAACATACTCGGTGACAGGAGGTTCTTCGTTGATAAAAATCCTGACAGTGAGATTTACATACACGGGGTTATGGCGGGCATCGATGCTGCGCTTGATTATTCTCAATCCCTTGATGGTGCGTGCATCTATGCCTTTTCCGCGGGCAATATATTCCTTTACGGTGGCTACGGAATATGCAATATTCGGCAGCACTCTAATCTGATATTCGTTTGTCATAGGTGCAAAGTTACGGCAAAAAATGAAAAAAAGTGCAATTATATACGTTAAAAGTGGTTAATAGCATTGATTATCCGCAGATAATTTGTATCTTTGCACCAAATATAATATAAACACTACAGCTAAGTAAAATAAAAAACGCTCAGTATGAAACAACAATTTATTGCCGGTCCGTGTGTTATTGAGTCGGCAGAACTGCTCGACGCAGTGGCACAGGAACTTGTCAGGATAAACGACAAGTTGGGCACTGACATCATATTCAAGGCCTCATTCGACAAGGCCAACCGCACTTCTATCCACTCATTCCGAGGTCCGGGAATGGACAAGGGACTGCAGATGCTTGCCGACATAAAGAGCAAGTATGGACTGCGACTGCTTACCGACATCCACGAGAGCTATCAGGCAGGACCTGTGGGCGAGGTGGTGGATGTGATACAGATTCCGGCGTTCTTGTGCCGACAGACCGACTTGCTCGTGGCTGCCGCCAAGACGGGAAAGACGGTGAACATCAAAAAGGCACAATTCCTCAGCGGCAACGACATGCGCTACCCCGTGGAGAAGGCTCGCGAGGCGGGGGCTAAGGACGTGTGGCTCACGGAGAGAGGAAACATGTTTGGATATAACAACTTGATTGTGGATTTCAGAAATATACCTGACATGCTGCAGATTACACCGACGGTGGTGATGGATTGCACGCACAGTGTGCAGCGACCGGGCGGTGCCGGAGGTAAGACGGGCGGCGACCGACAGTTTGTGCCGGCAATGGCACTGGCTGCAAAGGCCTTTGGAGCCAACGGATGGTTCTTCGAGGTGCATCCTGATCCCGACAAGGGACTGAGCGATGCAGCGAATATGCTGCCACTCAATAAGCTCGGAGAACTTATTGAAAAATTGAAAATTGAAGATTGAAGATTGAAAATTGAAGGTTGAAAATTGAAGATTGAAAGATTGAAGATTGAAAGATGAACGTTCGTAATTACGCAATACAATGTATCAAGGACGAGGCGGAAGCCCTTATGGGACTCATACCCCTGATAGACGACAATTTTGACAATGCCGTCGAATTGATGTTCCGCTGCCACGGAAAGGTGATTGTCACCGGAGTGGGAAAAAGCGGACATATAGGTGCGAAGATTGCCGCAACCCTGTCGAGTACGGGCACACCTTCGTTCTTTATCAATCCCCTTGACGTGTTCCACGGAGACCTGGGCGTGATGACCAAGGACGACGTGGTGCTCGCCATATCCAACTCGGGACAGACCGACGAACTGCTGAGATTCATACCGATGGTGCTGCACATGGAGATACCTATCATCGGAATGAGCGGCAACCCATCATCGCTGCTCGCCAAATACAGTACGTATCACATCAACGTGAGTGTGACAAAGGAGGCATGCCCCCTCAACCTCGCTCCCACCAGCAGTACGACGGCCCAACTCGCCATGGGCGACGCAATGGCTGTGGCTCTGATGGAGAAGCGCAATTTCCGTCCGCAGGACTTCGCACAGTTCCATCCGGGCGGTGAACTCGGTAAGAGACTGCTCACCACCGCAGGCGACGTGATGCGCACTGAGGAGATGCCGGTGATCACTCCCGAGATGCACCTGGGCGACGCAATCATCCATGTGAGCAAGGGCAAACTCGGACTGGGTATAGCGGAGAGAAACGGTGAGGTGGCAGGACTCATCACCGACGGCGACATCCGTAGGGCAATGGAGAAATGGAAGGCGCAATTCTTCGACAAGACGGTGGCTGACATCATGACCACTCACCCAAAGACCGTGGGCATAGACACCAAGATCTCGCAGGTGCAGAATATCATGAACAGATACAAGATACACTCGGTGCTAGTGACTGACAAAAACAACCGCTTGCTGGGGGTTGTTGACCATTATTCATGTATGATTTAATCGACACAAGAAATATGAAAAAGACAAGGAAGTTACTAAGTTTGGTACTGATAACGGTACTCATACTGCTGCCAATGACGGTAGCGGCGGTATTTTACTTCAAAACCCTTGACTCGAGGAACAAGCTCAACAGCAGTCAGATAAACTGCATACTGAAGGATTCCCGAGGGTACGTATGGTTTGGTACCCCTGCCGGACTATACCGATATGATGGCTATACGTTTAAAAACTTCCAATGCGACTCGCAGGACGGTTCGTCGCTTCCCGACAGCTATATATCGGGAATACAGGAGGCTCTCGACGGCAACCTATGGGTGGAAACAGCTTCTGGCATTTGCATTTATCACCCTCAGACAGAGAGCTTTGAGCGCGACATGAAGCAGGTATATTCGAAGATGGGTCTCAAAGAGCCACCGCAAATGGTGTATATCGACCAAAGGAAAAACTTGTGGATGTATATTCCCCAAAGGGGTATCTTTGCATACAACACTCAGCAACAGCTGATGTATGAATTCAGTTATACTGCCGACACTAAGGGTATTCCCGAAGGTAAGGTGGTGTCGATAAGCGATTGCAGGGAGGGTGCCCTGATTGTATATGAAAACGGTATGATTGCTTGCTGCGACATCAGTCATCAGCAGCAGACTCTGTGGATTAATCAAGACATTGCCGAACAAGGACTAAGACACTCGTCGTCGCTGAAGGCATTTGCCGACCAACTGGACAATATCTGGCTCTACGGACATGGCACGCTGATGGTATATAACAAAAACAATGGTACGTGGAACACTGCCATCGGCGACCAATTGGGAATGACGGGAAATGATGTTGACAGATCGGTGTTCGGTATGGCGGGCGACCGTAGCGGTAATATATGGATTGCCACCGACAGGGCAGGACTGATAAGGATGAACGTGAACACGCACGAGATGGAGAGCGTGGAACCGAGAGCCATCAACGACCGCTCGCATCCATCGGAGGTGCAGAAGAGCATATTGAGCGTGTATGTGGATGACACCGACTTGCTTTGGGTGGGAACACAGAAAGCGGGTGTGGCTTATTATGGCAAGAACATATACAAGTTCCAGTCGGCATTCCTCGGAGATATCACCGCAATCACGCAGGATGCCTCCGGCAAGATATGGTATGGCACAGGCAATAACGGTGTGCTCGACTATTCAGGACCATTGGCCAGCAGGAGGGTGAGCGCGATGACCACCACGAAGGACGGCAGTCTGTGGGTGGGCTCGCCGGAAAACGGACTGACACGCATCCTAAACGGCAGTAGCACTATTTACTCGGCAATGAGGGACAGCAACAACACCAACACGCTGATTGACGACCATATCAACGCATTGTGCAGCGACCGTACGGGAAGCCTATGGATTGCCACCAACGGCGGTCTGCAGGTGTTTAATCCCAAAATGAACACATTCTCCACCTATACTAAGGAGAGCGGCAAACTCAACACTAATGTCATCACCTCTTTATACTATGGCAGCAACAACAATATGCTGGTGGGTACGAATGAGGGACTGATGATACTCAACCTCTCAACTACCGAAAAGAGGGTTTATACCGGTAACTCCACCAACCTCAAGAAGTTTACCAACGACTATGTGACACAGGTGCTGGAGGACTCCAGGGGACTGCTCTGG
Source organism: Prevotella sp. (assembly GCA_022771625.1). Classification (GTDB taxonomy): domain Bacteria; phylum Bacteroidota; class Bacteroidia; order Bacteroidales; family Bacteroidaceae; genus Prevotella. The sequence goes on along the minus strand of JALFCW010000128.1, from coordinate 4,216 downwards.
ATTGGTACGCGCGACGGTGTGAACGTGCTCAATCTCAAGAACGACAGTCTGAATTATATCACCGAGGACAATGGACTCTGTAACAACAGTATATGCGGTATCACCGAGGACAAGAACAAGAACATCTGGCTGACAACAAGCAATGGTGTGTGTCGTGTGGTGGTGCAGGGCGACCATGTGGGCGACGTGTTCAGTTATGGACTATACAACTACGACCTATCGGACGGACTGCAGAGCAATGAGTTCAACCGTGGTTCTATTCTATGCAAAAACGACGGAAACGTGGTGTTTGGAGGATTGTATGGCGTAAACTGGATAAGCGCAAAGAGCAAGGACGACACCAACTCACTGCCGAAGGTGATGCTGACTCAATTGTTTATCGGTGAGACGGAGATACAGACAGGACATGGATACGACGGAATGGTGCCGCTGCCTCAGGCCCTCAACGAGAGCAACAAGATAGAACTGACAAGCAGTCAGAACACATTCTCGATAAAATTCTCGGCGGGCAACTACAACCAGGGCGAGAGACTCCAGTTTATGTATTGGATGGAGGGACTCGACGAGCAATGGCGCAATGCCGACCCGCTGCAGCACGGAGTGTCGTTTAAAAACCTCGCAAGCGGAAAATACACCCTGCACGTGAAGGCCATGAGCGCTGACGGTGCAGTGAGCCGACAGGAACGCGTGCTCATAATCGAGATATCTAACCCCTGGTGGATGCAATGGTGGATGATTCTCGTGTATGTGATTATGATTATCGCTGCGGTGTATATATACCGCACGGTGTCGAAGCGCATCAATTATATATGGACGAAGAAAAAGGAGGTTATCAATGAATTGGCACGCCAGAGAGAGGAACTGAAGGCTGCCAGCGACGACTTGAGACAACCGATGGCGAGAATGACGTCGATAATCGGTAATATATCGGATACAGCCACGACGGTTGACCAAAAGGAACAGGTGAACTCGCTGCACTTCCAGATGCTGCAGATTATCACGCGTATTTCAGAGATGCAGATGTATCTTGAAGACCCGGAGTCGAAGGCTACTGCCCTTGCTGCCGACAGACTGCAATTGAACGACCGTGGAGAGGTGAAACTGCTGGGTGAAACGGCTGAGCTGACGGCTACAATACGTCCGCCGAAGGAGAAACTGGAAACTCTGAAATATGTGGTGGCTATCGTGGATGACAACAAGGACTTCCTCAATTTCATCACTGCTCATCTGGGACAGATTTACACCATACATACATACGACGACTCCACGAAGGCTCACACCGACCTGGAGGTGCTCAAACCGGACATCGTGGTATGTAAGGAGATTATGCCAAAGATGACGGGTAGCGAATTGTGCAACTATATCAAGACAAACAAGCGTACACATGACATCAAGTTTGTGTTGATGACAAACGGAGTGCTGAGTGCTGCCGAAATGAAGGAAAGAAATATCACCGTATCGGCTGACGACTATCTGGCCAAACCATTCAACATGCAGGAGGCGGCAATGAGATTCAACCGACTGCTAGGACTGCAGATGAACATCGACATGAGCGGACAGATAGAGGGACGAGAGACAAGACGTCTTGAGGGTTACAATGCAAGTATGACTACCTCCACCGTCAACTATGACGATATGGCTGGAGAGTTGGAAGGTCAGATTAAGGAACTGCCAGAGGGTATCAAACCGGAAGGCAAACCCGAAGAGAATACTGCCGAGGGGGAGAAGAAGGACTTGCCACAGGCTCCTGGATCGGAATATTATGCCGATGGAAAGACCATCGGCGAATACTCGATGAACAACGCCATGGACGAGCAACTCATAAAGAACGTGGAGCAATATGTGCTGCAGAACATGAGCCGCGGACAGATCAACCTCGAAGAGATGTCGTCGGCAATGGGTATGGGACGTGTGCCTTTCTTCCACAGAATAAAGGCAATAACACAGAAGACGCCTGCGGAACTGGTGCGCGACCTGAAACTGCGTCATGCGTGCACACTGCTGGAGCGCACCGACATCAACTTGTCGGAGCTCGCCATCAACGTGGGATTCATCACGGCAGAAAACTTTATAAACATTTTCAAGGATAAATTCGGAATGTCGCCTCTGGAGTACAGATTGGCGCATAGAAAGAAATAAGAAGAGGAAAATTTATTAATGAGGATTAGGATAATCCTGTTATTGACCGTGTCGCTGATATTGCAAAGCAGCGACACGGTTATCAGACAGGCGTTAGAGAAAGACGGAGTGGTGTTCACCCACAACAACAGTGTGACGCTGTTGACATCAGGACAGGAGAAGTTTGACGATATGTTTGAGGCTATACGTCAGGCCAAGAGCAGCGTCCACCTGGAATACTTTAATTTCCGCAACGACTCAATTGCATCGGAACTGTTCAACCTCCTGCGCATGAAAGTGAAGGAGGGTGTGGAGGTGCGCGCATTATTCGACGGGTTTGGCAATGACTCCAACAACCGACCGCTGAAGCGCTCGCACGTGGAGAAACTGCGTGCCGACGGAATTGAGATTTATGAGTTTGACCCGGTGAGATTTCCCTGGGTGAACCATGTATTCACCCGCGACCACCGAAAGATTGTGGTAATCGACGGGAATGTGGCATACACGGGCGGAATGAACGTGGCCGACTATTATATAAAAGGTACGGAGCAGGTGGGATCATGGCGCGACATGCACTGCAGAATAGAGGGAGGAGCAGTGAGTATGTTGCAGATGATATTCCTGAGGATATGGAACAAGGTGACGGAACAGAACGTGTGGGGAAAGAAATATTTCAGGGCTTATGAAAAGGTGGAGATGACGGGACTGAAACCCGACACTACAGCATCGGCACACAAGCAGGTGGTGGGAATAGTGAACAGGGAACCGAGGACCACCAATCGTATAATACGCGATTTCTATGCCAATGCCATCGATGCCGCAAAGGACAGTATCAAACTGGTGAACCCCTACCTCACCCTCAGTCCACGACTGAAGAAAGCGCTCAGAAAGGCTGCAGAGAGAGGAGTGAAGGTGGAGATTATGGTGTCGCTAAGGAGTGACATACCGCTCACCCCCGACTGCGTGTTCTATAATGTGCACCAACTGATGAAGCACGGATGTCATATCTATCTATACAAACCGGGATTCCACCATACGAAGGTGATTATGGTGGATGGGAAATTCTGCACTGTGGGAAGCGCCAACCTGAATGCAAGAAGTCTGAGATTCGACTACGAGGAGAATGCAGTGATATTGGACAAGCACGTGACTGCCGAACTGAACAGGCTATTCGACAACGACAAGAAGGACTGCGACTATCTCACAGAGGAATATTGGGACAAGTGGCGCACACCGTGGAAGAAGTTTGTGGGATGGTTTGCCCACTTGCTCACCCCCGTGCTTTAACCAACTTGTAAACCTCGTGCGTGAAGATATCAAGCGGTTTGCCGTCCAATCCCAACTCCTTAATACGATGACTATACTCCTTCAAGTTGCGTTGTATGTCATCATTTACCTTTTTATAAAGAGGTGTATGGAAATGCGCACTCTCATCAGATATCTCAATTGAGGAAGCATAACACTTGGCAGCCTCCTCGCGACGGTTGAGAGCGAGCAGGGATAAGGAGCGGACTACTGTCAACTCCTTTTTCACCTTTTCATCCAAATCATCTGCCGACATCTTGTCAACACGCTTGAAGGCATCCTCGGTCTTGCCATCGAGGAAAAGCGTGGAGGCAAGCAATATACCCACCTCACGGTCGTCGGGATGTTCGTAGGCAAGACGGAAAAGCACCTTCTTCGCCTCATCATAATCACCCAATTTATGACAACACAAGGCATAGCTGAACATATAGTTGCGATTGCCGTCTTTTTCCTCCATCAATTTGCCAAACAAGGTCTTTGCCTCTTGGAATTTTTCGCAAGAATACAACCACTTGGCATATAGTTTCCTCAACGTAATGCTATCGGGCTTAACCTTCAGGCAATACTCTATGTTATGCAGGAATTCATCCTCATAATCTGGCAAACTATCTGCATAGAAAAGAGTGCGTACATAGCAGAGGTCAAAACTATCATCACAATCATTATACTCATCCAATATAAATTGTACTGCACCAAAATCTTTTTTGCGGAGGAAATACTTCAGCAAGTCAATAATATTGTTGTCGAAGCGAGTTTCCATAAGTGTCTTATTCGCAACGATAAGCCAAGAGGG
>JALFCW010000113.1 GCA_022771625.1 Prevotella sp. | reverse complement strand
AAAATATTTGAGCAGCCATGCCTTCCCCACTTGGCGTGCACCGTTGACGATTAGTGGTTTATGCCGTGGATTATTCTTCCATTCCAACAATTGTTTGTAAGCTTTTCTTTCCATTGTTTACATTTTTATGCACGAACTTTAGTTCATCCACTACATTTTTATGCACGAACTTTAGTCTTCTTGCTACACTTTTATGCATGAATATTGTTGGCAAAGTTAATCAAAATATTCAATATATAGAATAATTCTCTGTGATATTTATGTGATTTTAACTAAATCTTTCATTTTTATCTGACAATATCCTTTTGGGCATTTATCCACCCCGAAATGCCAGAGTTGAGTTCAATCACTTTATACCCGTTTTCTACAAGTATTCCTGCAGCCTTCTTGCTCCTTCTTCCGCTACGGCAATATAGCGCAATGGTTTTGTCCTTGGGCAGAAGGGAAGTTGCTTTGGTCGTGAAGTCGTCTTTCATTACGTCGATGTTAATAGCCTTGGCAATGTGTCCGCTTGCATATTCGTCGATGGAACGAACGTCAAGCCTTACAACCGATGTGTCAGAAATCACTTTCTCGAAAGCTTCAACGTCGAGGCTTTCGAAATTTTGTTGTTGTGCAGTACATCCCAAAAGGTTGCACAATACTGCAGAGATTATCATAAAAATCTTTCTCATAATGTTATTAATATTTGTGTGTAAGATGTGTCTTGTGATAGATTTTCCCAATCCAATGGGCAAATATAAGATTTATAGCCATAAATATAATTCCCGCGATGCCCCATAGCAATAGTTCCACTCCGCTCATTGCAGCATCATGCAAAATGAATGCAAGCGGAAATGGCAGTACTAGATATAATACACTTAATGCACTCATATTTTGTTAGTTTTATCGCACAATACTGATTGACGAATGGCACTTTTTTGTGACGAATGGATTATTATTCGTAGATAGTGGCAACAATACTTCGAGCCCCACCGTAATCGCGAAACTCGCACAGATAAATGCCTTGCCATGTGCCAAGATTCAGTCTTCCGTTGGTGATGGGAATGGTGACGCTGACACCAAACAACGAACTTTTGGCATGCGCCGGCATATCGTCGGCACCTTCTAACACATGGTCGTAGTATGGCTCGTTCTCCTTGACGATATGATTCATAATCTTTTCCATATCGCTTCGCACGTCTGGGTCGGCATTCTCGTTGATGCTGAGAGCGCACGAGGTGTGCTTTACGAATAGGTTGAGCAAGCCAACCTTAGGTAGTGGCTTGGGGAGATTGTCGAGTATCTCACGAGTAATGAGATGGCATCCTCTTCGTTTTTCCGTTAGTCTGAATTCTGTTTGTTGTATCATGTTCAATGCATTTAATAATATCAACACTATAGTTGAACAGAAGCCACGATGTCGAGCAACTGTTGGTGGTTGGGTAGGGTATTGGCAGCAACGACGCCTGTTGGTTCCGTCAGGCGCAGGTTGCTTCCGTCGGATGATGTTATTACACCTCCAGCCTCAGTCACAATCAGCGATGCGGCGGCATAGTCCCATGGACTGAGCAGATACTCAAAATACAGTTCACACCTTCCCATTGCCATATAGCAAAGCTCAGGCGCACAGGCACCAAAGCGTCGGATGTCGTTGCATTTGCTGAATGCCTCAACGATAATCTTCGAGCACACTTCGGCATACTCCTTGTGATATACAGGCAGGGCAGTGCACAACACGGCATTGCCGAAGGGGCGGTTTGACACATGGATTGGTTTGCCGTTAAGGTATGCGCCCTTGCCTTTCTCGGCATGAAACATCTCATTAGTTCGGGGTAAATACACCACTCCCATCTCCATCTCGTCGTCGTGTTTCAATCCCACGCAGATGGCACACTGGTCGATGCCGCGGCTATAGTTGGCGGTACCGTCGATAGGGTCGATTATCCACGTGTATTCATGCCAGGAGTCATTGATGTCCTTTTCCTCACACAGGAATCCCGACTCCGGCATAATCTCCAATAGTTTTTCGCACAAGAAATTCTGCACGGCCAAGTCAGACGATGTCACGATATTCTCGCAACCGCCTTTCTGTTCAATCTCAAATCCGTCGGTGATCATAAATTTTGATGCGTCACGGACGATATCTTTCATTTGTTCAATCGTAATCATAAATTAATCTCTTTTGTGTATTAATTCAAATGGCAAAGGTAATCAAAAAACTCAATATACGGATTATTAGTATATGATATTTATGTGAATTTAACAAAACCATACAATCGTCTCAAGATAACTATACAATAGTTTCTCATTGAAATTTTGTTAAATTCCCGTAAATATCACGCATTTATTATCCTTATATTGAATATTTTGATTATCTTTGCCAAATGAAATCATACATTAGCATGTCGAACATCCGTCGTAGATATATATGAAAAGATTCAATACAGCGGGCACTTGTCGCCCGAATGAGCATTATATGGTGGATATCACCGAGCGTTTAGGCATCATCCGCAAGATGGTGGCCAAGGGGGAATATTTCTGTATCAATCGTGGTAGGCAGTATGGCAAGACTACCACATTGGAGGCTATAAGAAATACATTTTCAGACGAATACTGTGTCTTCAGTATAAGTTTTGAAGGTATTTCCGATTCCACTTTTGCAGATGAGGAGAAACTCTATTCGTTGTTTGTATGGCTTTTGGTGCAACAGTTTAAATGGGTACCCTTAAAAGGACTTGACGAAGAGGTCGAAAATGAAATCAAATCGTTCTACGATACACACAGAGAAAGATGTTCGGAGATGGAATTAGCTGATTTTATCAGCACAATCTGTCACCGCAACAAGAAACCTTTAGTGCTTCTTATCGACGAGGTGGACCAAGCCGGCAATCACGTATCTTTCATAAAATTCTTGGGACTCCTTCGAGGAATGTACCTAAGAAGGAATATTGTTCCTACATTCCAATCCGTCATCCTTGCCGGCGTTTACGACATCAAGAACCTCAAACTGAAGATGCGCCCTGAGGAGCAGCACCAATATTACAGCCCATGGAATATTGCCGTTCCTTTTGATGTCGATATGAGCCTTTCGGCTGACGGCATAGCGGGAATGCTTGCAGAATACAAGGCAGACCATGAATTGGATTTCGACGAAAAGTCTGTGGCCCGGATGATTCGCGACTACACCTCCGGCTATCCATTCCTTGTGAGCCGTATTTGTCAGATTATCGATGCAGAACAGTATTCGTGGGATAAAGAAGGTGTCCTTAAAGCTGTAAACGCAATATTAATGGAGCGAAACACCCTCTTTGACAATATGATGAAGAAGCTGGATGAGTATCCAGAACTCAAGCAAATATTAACGGGGATACTCTTTTCAGGAAAAGCGAAGTCATATAATCCTGACGAAAAATATATCCAGATAGCAGCCATGTTTAACTACATTGTCAACAAGGATGGCAAGATCGCCATCGCATGCAGAATCATGGAGACTCGTCTTTATAACCTGTTTCTCAGCGAAGAAGAGAATTCGTTTTTATTCCAGCAAGGACAAATTGACAAAAGCCAATTCATCAAGGACGGCATCATAGACATGGCTCACCTCTTGGAGCGTTTTGTCGTTCACATGAACCAGACCTACAAGATGGCTCATGACAGCGAGTTCATAGAGAACGATGCACGCAAGGTGTTCCTTACATACCTGCGTCCTGTAATCAATGGCATAGGAAGCTACCATATCGAAGAGCAGACGCGCGACAACGACCGCATGGATGTAGTGGTTGATTATCTCGGCAAACAGTATGTTGTCGAACTGAAGATTTGGCGAGGCAACGCCTACAATGAGCGTGGTGAGGAGCAGTTGTGCCGTTATCTTGAATATTTCGACCTGCAAGAAGGTTATCTGCTCAGTTTCTGCTTCAACAAGACAAAGAAGTCCGGCCTGCTGCCGCCAGTGGAGCTGAATGGACGCACGTTGATAGAGGCGATAGTCTAATTTAGGGGTTGCTCTGCTCTTACAGGTTATAAATAATAATTATGTATATTTGCAGATGAATAATATATGGACTTAAAAAAATAATAAATTAATTATGAAATCGACAACAAAAAACTATGTTAGTAACTCCCTTAACCTTAGAGTGTTAGTGGGGATTGGTGAAAAGTGCAGAACTTATCTGTTGGTTATATTTGCATTCCTGCTCACGGCATTGCCTGGATGGGCACAGAGTGTGGTGGTACAGGAGTCGGTGACGATTGCCAACACAGATGGTGGGCTAAAATACAAGCTGTATAGCGACTATACAGCAACTCTTCTTGGCGCTACTTCCGAAGATATTTCAGTGCTGAACATTCCCGCCAGCGTGATATACGAAGAACAGGAATATAAAGTTACCAAAATCGGTGATGACGCTTTTGAAGTATATCCTTCTCTCAAGTCAATCAGTGGCGGTGAGAATATTACAGAAATAGGGGTTAACGCTTTTCATGGATGCTCTGCTCTTATAGGTTATATAGAATTTAATAAAGTAACAAATATTGGAGAAGGCGCTTTTTGGGAGTGTGGCAATGGAGAGTTGAATTTGACATTCAACAATCTCGAGTGTAAGACAATAGGTCATAGTGCATTCAAAAGTTTTAATGGCACTGTGAATTTGGATGGTAATGTTAATTATATTGTAGGTAATGCTTTCTATAATGATAATTATAACAATAATTTTCAAGTGAATGCTAATCTACGTGGTATCACGAGAATTGATGGGGATAACTTTCATGATATAAAAGGAGGAAATATCTCCTTGGAAGTAAACAATGTCAATATTGGTCCATATACATTTTCTAGTTGTAATGCTAGTATAAATATCTCAGGAACTATACAGAATATTAATCAATGGGCATTTAATAATTGTAATGCTGGAATAAATATCTCAGGAACTATACAGAATATTAAGCAATGGGCATTTGATTCCTGTAATGAAACTATCATAGAGTTATATAATTCCTCCATAATATCGATAGATGAAAATCCAAATTCGAGGGGATATATTTCTACTATTTACGTTCTACCAACATTAGTGGAAGAATATAAAACTAAAGGCATCAACGATACGAATTTTGAAGCCCTTTCCGACAATCAGGCCAAAACAATCAACGGCGTCAAATATGCTGTAAGAAGCAACGCAGCGGGATTTGAAGTGATAGGAACTGAGGATGGTGCTTCGTTTGCTGACGGCATAGTGAACATAATTGATAATATTTACGACCTTCCCGTCACTTCAATCAGGGCAGATGCATTCAACGGACAAGAGATAAGCTGTATCTTGGTGCCTGAGTTGAGATATGACTCAATACACTCTAATGCCGGAAAATATGCCGACAAGGTGTTTGTAGATAGAGGTAAGGTGAATATCGTGGATGGCGACAATACCACATTGACATCAAGCGACAAAACTTGCTATTTGCCAGGCGACATCACCTACAACCGCACATTCAGCGAAGCAGGCCAGTACGCCACGATGTGCCTGCCCTTCGACCTCCCTGTGACCAATGCCCAGGAAAAGTTTGAGCAGGTATATGTTGCGCAAGGCAACATCATCCACAACACCTCCACCGACATGTATATCCTGATGCTGCTCAACCCCGAAGGCGAAAGCATTCCTGCCGGCACCCCGTTCTTCGTGAAGACCAAAGACACCAACGTGACGCTGCAGAACAACGTGTTATGCCGCATGACAACAACGCCAATCTCAACACCGCTCACAGTGGTTGACTGGGACGGCAAGTCGGGACTGATGACCCAATGCCCCAATGTCAACGTGACATGTAGCGGTACCCTTGCCGCCCGCACCGACTTCGACGAGACCTACTACACATTCAATACCGACGGTTCGTTCGGCAACCGGCGCGCCGACGCCAACTTCCCCGCCTACCGCATGTATCTCAATATCACCAACAAGAGCAATCAGGCTGCCCCCATCCTCATGTCTATCGGCATCTTCGACGACGACGACAACACCACCGGCATCCTCAATGTCCTGCCAGTAGTTCTGAAGAAGTCAGCCGCAGAGGGCACCTTCACCATCGACGGCCGTGCCGTAAAAGGCACTCTGTCAAAGGGCTTGTACATCGTGAATGGCAAGAAGGTGGTAGTGGAATAAAGATGAAGAGTACTAACATTTAAAAACGAAAATACAATGAAGAAAAAAAAGTATGAAACCCCATTAATGAAGCAGTATGACATTATGCCAACCCGCATATTGGCAGGCAGCAATGAACCCGGTACAGGTAAAGATGGTAACGAAGGCGGCTACGCCAGCATCTTCCATCCTTCCGCCGACGACATTATGGCATAAAAAGGGTTACTATCGTGCCAATTTCACTCTGAAGAAAGTAGGCGACACCTTTATTAATATGGAGGCCTTCGGTAAGGGCATGGTGTATGTCAATGGTCATGCCTTAGGTAGGTTTTGGAACATCGGTCCACAGCAGACGCTATAGAACCTCTCTCACAGGAAGATTAAGAATCCCTATCACAGTACGATTGTCATAATCCAATCCTTGAGTTTCTTTAATTGGTTTTGTGAGTCGCAGATAAGGATTAAAGTCTGCCTGCCATCATTAAGTTTAGGACCAAGACACATTCCCTCGAAATTGGCGAATGTGTTCTTGAGTCCTGTAAACTTTGTCTTGAATTCCACAAGTAATTTTTTCTCAATGAAAGGACTGCTCATTTTTTCTGTAGGGTCAACAATGTATATCTTGTTCTTCACCCATGCGCCGATTCGAAGTGTAGGCACAAACAACTCTCTCTCCATCACCAGCAGTCTTCCGTCGTCGAGGGCGCAAAGGTCGGGCACACCGTGGCAATAACCGCCTGATGATTCTGCCGTGGCCTCGGGGAAGTCCATCAGATAGGAATACATACCAATCATGTTCAGCGTGTTGTCGTCGAAGCACAGCAGTCGAAGCACATTCTGATGCTTGTCCTTGAGAGTTGACGGTTTGCCGTCAATAGGCAGAGTACTCTCGCTTACAGTCCAGAAGTGATGTTGAGTGGCATTGTATGTAAGCGACTCAAATCCATAGTTGGGAGCCGAGATACTGAGCGAGTCGGGCACATTGAGTTCACGACCTGTATGTTTTCCCGTTTTCAGTTTGTATTCCCTGATATGGTTGTCTCCCTCCCCACTAATGAAAATCGTAGTGTCCTTTGGCAAAAAGGCAATGCCCTCCATATCGCGGTTGGCATATCCGCTCGACCTGAACTCGTTGCTGTAGGCATGGGAGATGACTCCAGTGTCGGGGTCGATATTGATATGGAAGATGAAGAAGCCATCCGATTTGGCTTTGTCGCATACCACGGCATATTCATTACCTCCCAACCATGTGATTCCACTATAGTTTCCTGCAGGCACAGTGGCTGGAAATTCCACTTGCGTCCGTAGTTCTGCATTCAGTTCCTTCTTGATATCCTGGGCAGCCACTGCCAATGGCAGAAGTGCTGCCAAAACGAATGATTTCTTCATCTTAATTACAATTATATATTATATTAAAACAATTTATTTTGTACTCTTGATAATAAATTTGAAAGAATAATCCTTATATGGCAGACGATACTTTTCCAATGGCCATGCCCCCCAACTGTTCTCACAAGCGAGTCCAATCTGATATTTCAGAATGTTTACGTATGTGAGATGCCTTGGGATGAGGTCGCCGCTGTGTCGTCCCCATTTCTTTTCCTTGTTCATACCATCGTCAAGGTCGTCCATAAGATAGTTGATGGCACTGCATTGCATCGGTGCGTCGCTTATGAAGAGGAGTCCCTCGCCTGTAGTCTTGTCATACACCTTGAATGTACGTACATCGGTATGGTTACCACTCTCCTGCGGGCGCACATACTCGTAGTATTCATCGCCTACATTGGCTGTGTAATGACCAATGAACTCACTATTGTTGCGGTCGGAGTAGTTTTCCACCGGTCCACGTCCGTAATAGTCGATAGTGCTAAAACGCTCAGGCATCTGTAGTTGCATACCGAATCTGAACATCTCCGGTCCCTTTTCCACCGTCTTGTCGGCAGTGAAGTCCTGTGCCACGAGCAATGATCCGTCGGCTTTTAGGGTATATGTCATTACCAACTGTCCCTTAGCCTTTTCCAGGTTAAACACCGCCTTCACCACATGGTTGTTGCCATCAGGATTATGACTGATATTCGTGAGCTTGTATCCAGGGTTCTTCCATACGGCGAATCGCTGCTGCAGTCTTGCACCATAATCATTGTCGGTGGGAGCACGCCAGAAATTGGGAGTGATGCTCTCGCGACCTACAAGCATTTCCTTGCCGTTGACATCGAGATAATCAATCCATCCCGACCATTTGCCAATGGTGACAGCCATGTCTGCAGCTTCCATCTTGATGTATGCCTCTGTCTCGGTGATCTTTGGAGCATTACCCTCGGCAGCGGCAGAGAGAGTGGGGTAGGAATAGGGGCGCACCACCACCTGATATTTGGCGAGCGTCTGTCCCTTGTCGATAAGCGTTTCTCCGTTATTTGTTTTCAATTCCCCGTTCTTCGCTTTAAAATAGAAGGCGAGGGTAATCTCAGCATTGGGGTCCATCGCTTTCAAGTTGGCCACCTTTCTTGCCAAGAGTGGAGAAACGATCTGCTTTCGTGTCTGCGGAGCAATGCCGTCGAGATTCTTTTCAGTATAACTAAACTGCGGTTTGCCGTTAATGCTCAGACAGATGTCGAGCGAAGCATAGTCGGCATCACGGAAGAAATTCTCGTTGTATATAGTGAATTTTCCGTTGTCGGCATCCACATCCTCAATCCATAAGTTCTGATAATAATATCCCACCTCATGTGCATGCGGATTAAGTCGGCGGTCGGGAGCAATCAGTCCGTTGCAGTTGAAGTTGTAGTCGCTTGCGGGATAACGTCCGTAGTCACCACCGTAAGTGAAAATCCTGCGTCCGGTTATAGGACTCACGTCAGCCAAACCCTGGTCAACGAAGTCCCATATATATCCTCCCTGATATTTGGGATATTTGCGTATTATATCCCAATATTCCTTGAATCCACCCATTGAATTACCCATGGCATGAGCATATTCACACTGAATGAGCGGACGGGGATTGTCGCCCTTTGAGTAAGCCTCGCAACCGCCATATCCATAATACATCGGGCAGAAGATATCAGTCTTGCCATTTTGTCCTGCCTGTTCATATTGCACAGGACGAGTCTTGTCGGTAGCCTTAATCCAATCGTATGCGTCCTCAAAGTTCTTTCCATATCCAGCCTCGTTGCCAAGACTCCAAACGATGATTGACGGATGATTCCTGAGTGTCAGTACATTAGCCTCGTTTCTCTCAAGATGAGCTTTATGGAATCTCTGGTTTTTGGCGAGCGTATTTTCACCATATCCAATACCATGAGATTCGATATTTGCCTCGGCAGTGACATACAGTCCATACTGGTCGCACAGGTCATACCATCGAGGGTCGTCGGGATAGTGGCAAGTGCGTACGGCATTGATGTTGAGTTGCTTCATGATCTTGATGTCCTGAATCATGCGGTCGATGCTAACCACATAACCAGTCTCGGGGTCAAGTTCATGACGGTCGGCACCCTTTATCAATACCGGTTGTCCGTTTACGAGCAGTTGTCCGCCCTTAATCTCCACCTTTCTGAATCCAATCTTCTTGCTCACGCTCTCTATTTCCTTTCCGTTGTTCTTCAGCGTGATGTTGAGAGTATATAAATAAGGTGTCTCGGCTGTCCATGCCTTCACTCCAGCCACCTTGATTTCACCACGCGGACAGGGTGACATCGTGGGCAGCGACACACTCTTCACCACCTTTCCGTCGGCATCCTTTAGTGTCACATCCACATTTGCCTTCTTGTCGCCCGAGAGTGGTATGTCGAAGGTGAGCGCGCCGTCCTTATATCCATTCTCAAGGTCGGCATTGATGATGATGTCTGCAATGCGTGTTTTCTCGCGGGCATATAGATACACCTCGCGTGCTATACCCGTGAAGCGCCAGAAGTCCTGGTCTTCGAGATACGAACCGTCGCACCATCTCATCACCTGCATAGCGATAAGATTCTTGCCTTTCTTCAGATATTTCGTGATATTAAACTCGGCGGCAATCTTTGAGTCCTCGCTATATCCCACGAATTTGCCGTTCACCCAAACAGAGAGGTTGCTTGTGGCCGAACCCACATGGAAGAAGACATCGCTGCCGTTCCATGATGATGGCAGTGTGAACTCGCGGCGATAAGAACCCGTATAGTTGTCGGTCTCGCCAATGTATGGCGGATTAGTCTTGAAGGTGGTGCACCATGCATATCCTATATTCTTATATATACGGTCGCCATAACCGTTGATTTCGAAGAGTCCAGGAACAGGGAAATCCACCCAATCCTTGTCGTTGTAGTCGGTGCGGAAGAAATCCTTTGGAGCGTCTTGGTGGTTTTTCACGAAATTAAATTTCCACATTCCCTCCATAGACATATATCGTGAGGATTTGCTTTTGTCAGCATTTTCGGCAAGATTGATGTTCTCGTATGCAAAGAAGTTAGCCCTTCTCTGCTCCCTGTTTTCTTGGTTTTGTTCAGGTGTGTTCCAGGCAAAACCCTTCTGAGCCACAACCCCTTGCAATGATGTGGCACCAATGAATAGACTGATTAGTAGTTTCTTCATAATTGTTATAATTTTTTAGGTTTATCTGTGTTTTTATCAGATTCCAAGTCCGTCCTCGAATGATACATCTACAGCCTTCGACTGCAGGATTCTTGAGCCGGGAGGCACACTATGTGTAAGCCATATATTACCACCGATGACAGAGCCTTGTCCGATAGTCACGCGTCCTAGAATCGACGAGTTGCTATACACGGTCACGTTGCTCTCGAGAATCGGGTGGCGAGGGCAATTAATCATATTGCCTTCATCGTCATATTTAAAACTCTTGGCACCGAGTGTAACACCCTGATACAGACGTACATGGTCGCCGATGATACAAGTTTCACCGATAACCACACCCGTACCATGGTCGATACAGAAATATTCTCCGATAGAAGCTCCGGGATGAATATCTATACCAGTCTTGGAGTGAGCCAACTCGGTGATTATTCTTGGCAGCACGGGAATGCCCATCAGATGTAGCTCGTGGGCACAGCGATAGTGGGTCATGGCATTAACTACGGGATAGCAATAAATCACCTCTCCATAGTTGGTAGCCGCCGGATCGCCCATAAACATTGCCTCCACGTCGGTATATAGCAGATGTTTGATAAAAGGCAGTCGGTCGATAAATTCCGCTGCCATCACCTTGGCCTTGGCAGGCGTGGATTCCTCGTCGAGGTCACTGTTAAAGAGCAGTCCCCTTGCAATCTGTTCCTTCAACTCCTGATACAACTGTTCCACGTGTACGCCGATATAATATCTGCGTATTTCCTCCTCTGGTTGCCTCTTATAGAAGTAGTCGGTGAAGATAATGGTTTTCACCAATGATATTATCTTCTTGATAGCCTCGATAGAAGGCAGAGGTGCATGGCTTCCCGGTACGAGCGAATCCTCCTTAACCGAGTGTTTGGCCAATAAGTTTACATTCTTTTTTATAATCTCATTTACATCCATAATCTCATAATTATATAGTAATTTCACCTCTGATACTTCTCGACATGAAATTTCTCACCTGATGAGAGTCGGAATATCTTGCCTGCAGATACATCAGTTTGGTTACGGCACTCTCCACCGTACTGTCATATCCGCTCAACACTCCCGCAGCTTTCAACTGATATCCAGTGTCATATCGGCTCATCTCCACACTGCCAGCCATACACTGACTGATATTTATAATCACCTTACCAGCAGCTGTGGCATCCTTCAGCATATTCACAAGCCACGGATATTGCGGGGCGTTGCCGCTTCCGTATGTACGCATCACGATAGAGCGCAGGTCGGGCGTGGTTAGAATCTGTCTCACAAGACTCTCTTGTATTCCCGGGAAGATAGTGAACACCAGCACACTTGGGTCGAGTTGGAATCGCGGTTCCATCGGTTTGTCGAAGTCGGGCTCCAAAATCCTGTTCTCGTGATAGTCGATAGTCACTCCCGCATCAGCGAGATGTCCGTAGTTGAAACTCTCGAAAGCGTTGAATTTGTCGGCGCTCTGCTTGGTGGTGCGGTTGCCTCGCATGAGGTGTCCGTTGAAATATATTCCCACCTCCGGCACCATCGCCCTTCCGTCGTGCCTTTTCGCGGCGGCAATCTCTATGCTTGTGATAAGATTCTCCTTACCGTCGGTGCGCAACTGTCCGATGGGCAACTGCGACCCCGTAAGAATCACAGGCTTTGTCAGGTTGTCGAGCATATAGCTCAGTGCCGATGCCGTATATGCCATAGTGTCGGTGCCGTGCAGAATCACGAATCCGTCGTATTGGGCATAGTTGTTGGCAATGATATGCACGAGGTCAATCCATAATTGCGGCGACATATCGCTGGAGTCGATGGGAGGAGTAAACTGATAAGTATTGATTTCCACGTCGAAATCATTCAGCTCGGGCACGTTCGCAAGAAGGTGCTCAAACCTGAATGGCTCAAGAGCCCCGGTACGCGGATTTCTGTTCATTCCGATCGTTCCCCCGGTGTAAATTAGCAGTACTTTATTCACTAACGTCATCGTTTACGTTCTTTTTGCGTGCAAAATTAAGTAAAAAATTTGAGAATATCGAATTTTTTTTGTATTTTTGCAGCATTAAATCGAAAATATAACAAATCATTAAAAAAATAAATAGTTAAAAACAATGAAACAATTCAACGACGAGAATTTCCTGCTCGACACCGAGGTGGCGCAGGATTTGTTCCACAATCATGCGGCTATGATGCCGATTATCGATTATCATTGCCATCTTATTCCCGAGATGGTTGCCAACGACCATAAGTTTAAGAGCATAACCGAGCTCTGGCTTGGTGGCGACCACTATAAATGGCGTGCCATGCGCACCAATGGTGTTGACGAGAAATATTGCACAGGCAAGGACACAAGCGACTGGGAGAAATTTGAGAAATGGGCGGAGACAGTGCCATATACATTCCGCAACCCTCTTTATCACTGGACTCACCTCGAATTGAAGACCGCCTTCGGAATCACCAAGCAGCTCTCTCCTAAGACTGCCCGCGAGATTTTCGATGAGTGCAACGAGAAGCTCCAGCAGCCAGAGTTTTCAGCCCGTGGATTGATGCGCCACTACAACGTGGAGTGTGTGTGCACCACCGACGATCCCGTTGACGACCTTCGTTATCACAAGCAGACACGCGAGAGTGGTTTTGAGATTAAGATGATACCCGCATGGCGTCCCGACAAGGCCATGAACATCGAGAAGCCTGAGTTTGCCGATTATGTAAAGCAGTTGGCAGCCGTAGCCGATGTTGACATCAATACATTCCAGGATATGGTTGATGCTCTTCAGAAGCGTCATGACTTCTTCTCCGAGAACGGATGCAAGCTCTCCGACCACGGTATCGAGGAGTTCTACGACGAGGAATACACCGACTCTCAGATTGAGACCATCTTCGCCAAGGCCCTCAGCGGACAGAGCCTTTCCGACCATGAGGTGCGCCAGTATAAGAATTGCTTCCTCACCCGCATGGCAGAGATGGACGCCGAGGCAGGATGGACACAGCAGTTCCACTATGGAGCTATCCGCGACAACAACACCAAGATGTACAACCAACTTGGTCCTGACACTGGTTTCGACTCAATCGGCGAGTTCAACACTGCTCGTGCCATGAGTCGTTTCCTCAACAAGCTGAATATGGAAGACAAGCTTACGCGTACCATATTATATACTCTAAATCCCTGCGCCAATGAGGTGATAGCCACCATGCTTGGTAATTTCCAGGGAGGCGAACCCGGAAAGATTCAGTTTGGTTCTGGTTGGTGGTTCAACGACCAGCTTGATGGTATGACCCGTCAGATCAATGCCCTTTCAGTGCTTGGTTTGCTCAGTCGTTTTGTAGGAATGCTCACCGACTCCCGCTCGTTCCTGAGCTATCCTCGTCATGAGTATTTCCGTCGCCTGCTCTGCAACATCCTCGGCAACGACGTAGAGAAGGGTCTTCTTCCCAACGACCACGAGATACTTTCTCGCATGGTAGAGGACATCTCCTACAACAACGCCAAGCGTTATTTCAAGTTCTATTAAATAAAATCTGTGATAATCAAAATATCTTTGATATTTAAAAATCTGTGTTAATCTGTGCTAATCTGTGGACAAAATAAACTCTGTGGACAATATTCAGACCACAGATAGGTTTTTAAGACCACAGATTAACACAGATTGGCACAGATTAAGAGCCAAAGGCTCTGATTGGGATGATTGTTGATTAATGATTAATGATTATTTTAGGCACGGATGGACACGGCTCTAAAAAAGCCGTGGATTTCCGTGCCTAAATAAAATCTGTGATAATCTGTGGACAACAAAAAAAACTCTGTGGATAAAAAATAAAAATCGAAAGGACAAAGAAAAAGGGAGAAAAACTTGCGTCTTGCTCCGTAACTACTCATCACCCATATGAATTTACCATTTTGGGGTGATGCAAAGTTACATATTACACTATAATTGGTAAAAAATGGGGATTTTGGAATACTATAGATATTCAAAAATGGGGATTTTGGAATATTTGTGGCAATTAAATTTGGGGATTCTGGAATTTTTACTTAACTTTGCACCCAAAACATATTTGTATTATGTCAGAAATAAGGATTTTCAAACGGAAGATATACGACCGGATGCTCCAATGGAAGCAGGAACGTGACGGCAAGACCGCACTTCTGGTCAAAGGAGCCCGACGGGTAGGCAAGTCCACCATTGTTGAAGAGTTTGCACGTCAGGAGTACGAAACATACATGCTTATAGATTTTTCAAGAGCATCGGAAGAGGTTAAATCGCTTTTCAACGACTTGATGGATCTTGACTATATTTTCTTGCGTCTGCAGGCTATCTATAATGTCATTCTTCAAGAACGCCGTTCGGTCATCATCTTCGATGAAGTTCAGAAATGCCCTCTTGCAAGACAGGCAATCAAGCAGCTCGTGAAAGACCACCGCTATGACTATATAGAGACGGGGTCACTTATCTCCATCCGCAAAAATACTGAGGATATCATTATTCCCAGCGAGGAAACACGCATAGACATGTTCCCGATGGACTATGAGGAATTTCGTTGGGCTTTGGGTGACAAGGCAACTGTCCCGCTTCTCCGCCAGTTCTTTGACAAGCAGATGCCTCTTGGACAGGCTTTTCGTAAATCCATGCGCGATTTCCGTCTGTATATGCTTGTCGGTGGGATGCCACAGGCTGTAAACGAATACCTTGACACCAACAATCTCAGTAAGGTTGATACGGTAAAACGTGAGATTATAGATCTCTATTTCGATGACTTTCTTAAAATAGACCCATCGGGACGTGCTTCCCAACTATTCCAGGCCATTCCCTCAGAACTTAGTAAGAATGCATCACGCTATCAGGTGAGCAGTGTTCTTTCTGATAGTGAGCGCAAGAATCTCTCGGAGGTACTGAAAGCCATGAAGGACAGTATGGTGGTCAATTTCTCCTATCATTCTAACGACCCCAATGTCGGGTTTTCGCTCAACAGTGATAAAGACCAATACAAGATGTTCGTTGGTGATACGGGATTGTTTATTACGCTTGCATTCTGGGACAAGGATGTCACGGAGAACATCATATATCAGAAACTACTTTCCGACAAACTATCTGCCAATCTCGGCTATGTCTATGAGAATATCGTAGCCCAGATGCTTACAGCGACGGGGAACAAGCTTTTCTATCATACATGGCCAATGGAAAACAGTAACCACAACTATGAGGTTGACTTCCTGCTCTCACGAGGCAGTAAGATATGGCCTATTGAAGTGAAATCTTCCGGATATAAGACTCATGCCTCGCTTGATGCCTTCTGCAAAAAATTCTCAGATCGAATCAGCAACCGCTATCTCATCTATACAAAAGATCTGAAAAAAGATGAAGCGACAACACTCTTACCAGTGTTCATGACTATCTTTCTGTAGTAAATACGGCAATCCATGACGAGTCAACGCTCATCAGGGATTGCTGTCTTATTATATGCATTCCGGAGATTTTTTTGGTTGGATAATTGGCTATAGGGTGGTGGACACGATGAGCCTTTGCTGTTGGGCAGTGACACAGCTATTTGTGGTATATCTGTAGGGGAAAAAGCGGAGTCACAGCGGAGTTACATAGGAGGAACGGCACGACTGTGTTTATTATTATAGACCACAGATTAACACAGATTGGCACAGATTAAGAGCCAAAGGCTCGGAAGATTGAAAATTGAAAAATTGAAATATTGAAAAATGTAACTAAGCCGTAAACTTGCGCAAGCAAGCCGTAAT
This sequence comes from Prevotella sp., assembly GCA_022771625.1. GTDB lineage: Bacteria > Bacteroidota > Bacteroidia > Bacteroidales > Bacteroidaceae > Prevotella. The sequence continues at coordinate 4,841 of JALFCW010000113.1, read as the reverse complement.
CACGAAGTGCTGTGGATAATATCAATGCGGAGCCAAGCCGTGTCTTTTCAAAAAAGCCGTGGATTTCCGTGCCTAAATAAAATCTGTGATAATCTGTGGATAAAAAAGAACTCTGTGGATAAAAAAATAAAAATCGAAAGGACAAAGAAAAAGGGAGAAAAACTTGCGTCTTGCTCCCTTGGTATTTATCTTTATTTAATTATCAATCCATTTTTGCCAATCAGTTTCATTTAGATATCCCTATTACGCTCTCTCATAGATTAAATACTTGTCATTGTTAACACTTTCAACTGCCCATGGTCTTAATGTACCATCTTCAACTATATCAACCTTTCTGCCAATGAGATTTTCCAAATCTATATGCATTCCGGAGATTTTCAACAGACCTATACGCTGACTTCTGTCATACTGTACAAGAATATCAACATCGCCGCTGTCCTTGGTTTGCTCGCCTCGCGAGTATGAACCAAAGAGCCATGCCTTCAAGACTGGTTGTGTCTTGAAATACTCGGCGATTGTTTTCGTCATCATTCCTGTTGTCATAGTGCAAATCATTTATATCTCGCCGCAAAATTACAAATAAAAATTGAAAGGACAAAGAAAAAGGGAGAAAAACTTGCGTCTTGCTCCCTATATTATTAGTTAAAATAATCATCAAGAAACTCTGTTGGGGTTTGGATCATCATGTCTATACCCTTGAAATGCCGGATGTTTCGTGTTACAATAACATCTGGTTGGATAGACTTGGCGGATATGTACTGAACCGTATCCTCAAAATCCGAACTTCTGTTGTTCAAACTATACCTGATGTCTGTATCTCCAATAGATGTAATTGTACACAATTCTGAAAATCTCGACAATTTATCATATAATTCTTCAACCTGATATGTCTTGCGCAGAACATAGAAGGCATTTACAAATGATAATGAAGAAACACATAACTCAATGTTTCCCCTCATGGCCAAATCGACAATTATGGCTGCAGGCCTAAAGAAACTCTCCCTTTGTGCATAAAAATCGATGATTACATTTGTGTCAAGAAACACTTTCATAGCGATTTTTTAATTTGGTATTTGGCATAGTCTTCTTTGTAATTATCTCCCAAGTCCTTACGCTCATCAAAAGTCATTGCCATTACTTCGGCTGACAAAGGGTAATCATGCCATGAATGACTCTGTCTTTTCTTAGAGGTGTTCTCTAACGACAGGGTCTTCATAATTATGCTTTCAACGAAATCTTTCAAGCTAATGTTGTGGGTCTTAGCATAAGATTCGGCACCATTATAAATATTCTGATCAATAACCAATGTTCTCATTATCGTAACTTCTTAAATTATTATTCTGCTGCAAAATTACAAATAAAAATCGAAAGGACAAAGAAAAAGGGAGAAAAACTTGCGTCTTGCTCCCTTTTAATTCCTAATTTCTAATTCCTCCCCTCCACGCCTCCCCAAAGTCCTTGCATCCCTCCGGCAATACATGTCCTTTCAACTGCGGAAACCACCGTTTCAGATCCTCGAAGAGTTTCATCCCCGGCTCGTCGTTGTCGGGATACATGTGTAGCGACACACCCTCGGGCAGTCCTTCCCTCAGCAAACCGATGTCAGCCTTTGTCAGAGATGTTGCCGATGGAATAGCCACCGCCTTATGCCCAGCCGATAGCAGCGCCCAGCAGTCCGAAGGCCCTTCCGCAATCCATAATTCATCGCCCGGTTTGAGTCGGCGGATAACAGGCTTGTTATACATCCCTACCTGACATCCTCGTGGAAATCGGAAGCGCGGCTTATCCTCTTTTCCCATATACCTGCCCTGCACACTCAGCAACTTCCCATCCACATCCCGATAAGGAATCAGCAGCGATGGTGCGTCATAAAACGCCTTCCCCCATCTCCAGCAAGGCGTTGGCTGAGATATGCTACTGATTCCACACCATTTCACAATCCTCGGGTCAATCTTCCTCTCGTCATATAGAAAATGCGAAGCTGCGGCATTGATAGCGGGATTTTTGATTAAGGTGTTCAAATAATCCGTATCAACACTCACATCCACCTTTTTTTCCTTATCATAAGATGTCTGTTGAGGTTTCGGTTCAACAAATTGAATACTCCCATTCGTCATCCATTCCACAGCCTCCTTAAACCCCACATTCATATACCTCATCACAAGATCGATCACATTCCCTGAAGCCCCGCATGAAAAGCACTTATACCGGTTCCTCTTTATATCAAAATGCAGACTCGGATGTCTGTCTTGGTGGAAAGGGCAGAGCGCCTTATGGCGCCCCACCTCTATACCCATTTTCATCGCTACCTCCTCAATAGGCATGGCTCTGATTTCATTCAAATCAATGTTTTGCATAACTAAAAAATGAATTTGCAATTTGCAATTTGCAATTTTTACTACATGATTAACCGATTTTCTCAAACGAACCTGTATTCTGCTTCTCTATCAGCTTTTTCTGCTTCCAGTTAAAGAGCATACTGTTCACCTTTTGGTTAGTTGGCTCCTCACCATTGTTCATTTTGCATTGCTGAACAAGCATTTCTCTGCTGAAAACCTTCGGCAGGCATTCATATATAGAGTCGTTGGCAGTGCGATAGGATCTTTCTTCCCCTATCACTCGGCAGTTCTTGTCCTCGTAGTTAGCCTTCAGCTTATCACCAAAATACAGCATATCCATATCCAGGATATAGTCGGCAATATTGTCATACACCTTCAGCATAGTCGGTGTCTGCTCATCCACAATCATCTTGGCGGTGATGTCAGGATTTTCCACGAGCACCTTTTCCGCACCCTCATAACCATGTTCCTTGATAAGCCTTTCCGCCACCTTGAAAAGCATAAGGCAAACCGTCATGCGATATGCCGAAATATGATCGCGCAAGCGGCATCTTGCCATAACGTCGTTTCCGTCCTTAGCAGCCGTCATACACACGTTGTTGGCCCATTTTATGGAGCGGGCCTCCAGTTTCGGCACCACCATTGTTCCCTTCATCAAGCCCAGCAGATGAGCCACCTCATGAATTCTGCGCTTTTCGTCGTCGGTAAACGGTCGGTCGCTGCAGAACAAGTCATACGTATTGTCATGCATCTTGGCGATGGCAGCTCGCGAGAGCAATCCGTTGGTCATGTTCGACATCAACTTATAAAGTGATTCCGGCTGACCGCACATTATCACGCTCCATTGCAAACTGCGGATATGCACGTTGGCAGCCTCAAGGCTCTTTGCTTCTCGCTCATAGCATGATCCATCATAGCTCAAACGAAGCATAGTCGAAAACTCGTTAGTGCCCGTCTTGCCCCACTTTGTCAGCGGAATGTCAATCTCGGGTGTAAATGAAATTGCTCGTTTGCCGTCAACATCCTCCAGACGTTCAGCCAGATTGGCAACCGTAGTATTCAGTGTTTGCACTCTTAGAGGAAACCGAGGTTTGTCCTTCTGCTTCTTGGCATTGCGGTCGCGCTTGGCTTCCTGTCGCCATTTTTTCTCCTCCTCCACAATGCGCCATTTCTCTTCAATCAGTTCATAGGCGAGTTCCTCAAATATTTCGTCCATTGCACTTTTCTTCGAGGCAGCCTCACCGATGATGTTCACAATCTGATTCAGCGGGTGCACCCTGTTGTGGATTTCCACCGTCACATCCGATGCCAATACACTTGTTGTTCCAGTTGTGGTGAACAATGCAGGCATCTCGTTCTCCACTCCCACATGGTCGAGGCATTCCCTCACTCCCTGTGCTCGAGCCTGTCGGGGGATTCTTGTTCCCCCGACTTGCTCTTTCTTCTTTACATTCTGTGTTTTATTCATGGTAAAAAATTAGTTATTTACTATTTTAAACCCCTCACCGATGGCCTCCATTGCTTCCTTGGTCATCACCATGGCGGCATCCAGTCCCTCATGCTTGAACACCTTCAAAGTCAGCAGATACGCTCCGTCCTTAGTAGCCGACAGTCTGCCATGAGCCACCTTCTTCAGCAGTGTTCCTCTGCTTTTCTTCTGTACAGGCAGCGGCGAAAAATCAAAAGTCCCGTCTCTCATCATCTGACCCTTGCCCTTCAGGTTGAAGGCTTCTACCACTCCCGGCACTGGATTGTCCGGACAGAACATCACAAACTTGTCAATATTGACGTGAGCAACTCCTTCCAACTGCACATTCTGGCAGTCATTCAAATTAAAATTTTCTGTTTTCATTGTAAAAAATATATTAAGATTAAAAAATAAAATCCCATCGTAATTCCCCGTCGAAAATCGTCCGTCGAAAATCGTCAGCTGTAGGGTCTTTACTTTATGTAAGACCGCCCCTTACGATGTCACACTCTTCGCTGTAAACAATAACTCTCTGCTGTTCAGCACCTGGTGCTTGTTCACCCCATTTCTCTTATAGCTCACATGCACCCATTGCGTCCCTTGCTTGTTCTTCTCCCAGATGAGCTGGTCAAAGTCCGTCTCGTCCATTATAAAGTGCATAATCTTCAATAAATGTTCGGTGTTTTCAACATGAATATCCGCCGCTTCCCCTTTGAGGTGTTGCGACCCCTTCACGCCACCAACTGCTCTATTTACGTCCTCCGAGCGATAGCCGCTCGAAATCACCACCGGTTTCCCGAGATAGTCCCTCAGTGGCTGCAGCACTTCCATGCACAGCGCCTTCAGATTCTCGATCACCTTCTTCTCCTCCTCCTTGGTCTTCGGTCTGTTCTTCAGTCCCTTCCGCTCCGCCACACTTGAATGGCAAAGCTCCTCATAAGTAAAATTCTTAGATAATTTCATAAGAAATAATACTTTTATTTTACGTGGCTGCCTTTTCAACCACCTTTTAGTGATAATAATTATGCTTGATT
>JALFCW010000109.1 GCA_022771625.1 Prevotella sp. | reverse complement strand
TCCTATAATGTTTGTGGGGCTTGCTGTTCCACATCTTGCCCGTGCCGTTTTCCGCACCTCCGACCATCGTTGGCTTATGCCGGCAACATTAATAAGCGGTATATCGCTCACCCTTCTCTGTTGCATTTTATCACGTCTTCCAGGTTTCGAAGGGGCCTTGCCCGTTAACAGTGTCACAGCATTGGTAGGTGCACCAATAATTGCCGCTGTACTCCTGAAACGAAAATAAGCTACGCCTACATAGTAAGCGCAGCTTATTTAATCTTTCAATCTTTCAATTTTTCAATCTTATATAAGGTGCATCGTTCCCAATAAATACAGCATTGATATTCCCAATACCATTGACATAATACCGATGATGAGTCCTATGCGCGCCATGTCCTTCTGCGAGATAAGGTTGGTGGCGAAGGCAAGGGTATTAGGTGGTTATCCAAGAGCCATAGAGCCACCGTGAGGATAAACGTCACAATCACAACCTTTGTCTTGAAGTTATGTTTCAGTTCGCCTTCTATCTTCAGTTCGATAGTCTTCTGAGTAAATGGATATAGACAGTCCCCTAATACTTCTTTTTCAACCAATACGAGAACACCGGGTCTTGGATTACCGTTGAATCGGGAAGGATGTCTATCAGGTCCTTGTCCAGAAGAGCTTTTCGCAGGTTCTTGATATTGGCTGATGTGCCAAGGTCGTATCTTGAAAGAACATCACGCGACGAGAAGTTTTTCTCGCCATTGGCTATGGCTTGCAGAAAAGCGATTTGTTTGGCAGTGAGATTGTCAATGATATTGCTGAACAACAAACTGAGCTGGTTAACAAGCGACTCAAATGCCGACTCTACAATAGCAGCTTTGCACGTTTCCGAGGTATGCAACCATGACAACTGTGCGAGTTGCTGGACATAATATGGATGACATTCCACCAGTTTGGCAATGAGCGACGCATCATCCCGCGAGATATGTTTTCCCGTTTCATCGAATCGTCGGGTTATGTATTCCAAGAAGATTGTTCCTCAATTTCTTGGAATCCTCCTCGCGATCGGTGAAATTCATACCGTCAGCTATCTTTCCATATACAAAAGGTATATCCATATCATTCTTTATTCTAATTACACTGCAAATATAACAAATCTATTTGAAATAAAATGATTTCAAATCAATTGATTTCGTTGATTTGATTATATTTAACCTTAATAGCATCTATTATTAAGAAAATTAAACACTATTCACTGAACTCTTCTGCATAGTCAGAACGCATGGCAAGCGTATCGAGGCCGCAAGCTAACAAGCGGCATCCTCCATCATAAATGATGGTGATAATGAAATAAACATCACTTTTTTATATAAATCCTTGCATATTTGAATTAATTATTGTACCTTTGCGCAGACTATTAATTAAATGGCCATTAAATTAATGTTGATTAAATAAATTGTATATGGAATTCTATGATCGTGAATATGAGCTAAATACGCTGAATAAAAATTGGGAGCAGTCGGCATCACATTCAATGATGACCACAATGATTGGGCGTCGCCGTATCGGCAAGACCTCCCTTCTGCTGAAAAGTGCAGAAGGTCAGAAATCATTATATCTCTATGTGTCCAAGGACAATGAGCAGATGCTTTGCAGAAAGTTTCAGCAGCAGGCAGAGAGGCAATTGGGACTACACATACATGGTACGGTCAATTCATTTGGTGCATTGTTTGAGGAACTTATGATACACGGACGCAACAACCACTATACGCTGATTATCGATGAATTCCAAAACGTGCTCAGCATCAACAAGGCCATACCAAGCGAAATTCAGGATATTTGGGACAGACATAAAGATTCGACTACTGTCAATCTTATCCTTTGTGGCTCAATATATTCGATGATGAAACGTATATTCGAGAATGGCGACGAGCCTTTGTATGGGCGTCGTGATTCTGCAATACGTCTGAATCCATTCCGGACGGATGTTCTCCGCAAGATATTGTATGACCACAATCCGAATTTCAAGCCTGATGATTTGTTATGCCTTTATATGCTGACAGGAGGAGTGGCCAAATATGTGGCATTGCTGATGGATGCCAAGGCTACGACTTGCGCGAAAATGCTGAAGTATGCCACCACCCCAGATTCTCCGTTCATCACGGAAGGTATAGAATTGCTTGTATCTGAATTCGGACGCGACTATGGCACATACTTCAGCATACTGCAACTAATAGCAGCTGGCATGACGACCCAAAGCGAGATAGATAGCGTGATCGGCAAGAATTCCGGAGCTTACCTGGGCAATCTCTGCGACGACTACTCATTTATCACCAAGAACACCCCAATGTTCAGCAATCCGGGAGCAAGAAACATCAGATGGAGCATTGACGACTGTTATCTGCGATTTTGGTTCAGGTTTATCTATCCTCACCAGGGTATGATTGAGGCCGGACAGACGGCACTGCTCCAACAGTATCTCTCGGAAAACTATGAACAGTTTACAGGTCGCACCCTTGAACGTTGGTTTCAGACAAAGACTATGGAGAGCGGCAATTACACTCGTATAGGCAATTGGTGGGACAAGCGTGGCGAGAACGAGATAGATCTCATAGTAGTCAATGAGTTCAATAATACCGGCGTAATTGCAGAGGTCAAACGCAACGAGCGAAAAATCAGCATGTCTGTTCTAGAAAACAAGGTGGCATCCCTTCCCCCAAAGGTCTTTGCTAAATATAATCTCCAACTGCTTGCAATGTCATTGAAGGATATCTAATAATCCCCTGCTATTTAATATCTTTCTGTTCTTCCATCGGATACACTATCTTGATTTTTAAATAGTGGGCAAACAATTGTTTTTGGTGGTGAAGGTGCCCTTTGTATGTTATATTCATAGCTTATCATCGAAAAAGTGTATGTTTTAACATATCGTAACGTCGAAAAAGTGTTGATTTTCCTTGGATATATCATCGAAAAAGTGTAATTTTGCATCCGAAATCACTACATAAAGCATTATGAAGAGACAGATATACAATGAATTAAGGGTTTGGAAGAACAGAAAAGACCGCAAGCCTCTTGTAATCTTGGGTGCCAGACAAGTGGGAAAGACATGGATAATGCGCCATTTCGGGAAACAGGAATACGAGAATGTTGCATATATAAACTGCGATGATGAGTCAAGGGTAAAAGATATGTTCATGCCTGATTATGACATGGAGCGCATACTGCTGTCCATACAGGTAATCACAGGAGTAAAGGTTGTTCCTGGCAAGACTCTTGTCATACTCGACGAGATACAAGAAGTGGAACGCGGACTACATTCGCTCAAATATTTCTATGAGAAGATTCCTGAATGTCATGTGATGGTGGCAGGGTCACTCCTGGGCATCACACTGAGAAAAGGTGAGTCATTCCCTGTTGGCAAGGTGGACATTCTGAATATGTACCCCATGAATTTCCCGGAATTCCTTGATGCAACGGGCAATCAGGAACTCAATGGTATCATTTGTTCACGCGAATGGAAGGTCATCGATTTGATGAAGGATAAACTTGAGAATCTGTTGCGGCAGTATCACTTTGTAGGAGGTATGCCTAACGTTGTGTCGAAATATGTTGAAAATGGTGACGTGCATGAAGTGAGAAGGGAGCAGGAGGCAATAATGGATGCATACAGACGTGACATTTCCAAGCATACTACCGAAAGGGAGGCAATAAGGATTGGACAAGTGCTCGACTCGCTACCTTCACAACTTGCCAAGGAAAACAAGAAGTTTATTTATGGGGCTGTCAGAAAAGGAGCTCGAGCAGCAGACTTCGAACTTGCCATACAGTGGCTTGTTGACGCCGGTATCGTTCACAGAGTGCCAAGGATAAGTGAGGCACGTATGCCGTTGAAATTCTATGCCTCGCCTGATGCTTTCAAGATGTTCCTGCTTGATTGCGGTCTGTTGGGTTGTATGACAGATACGACTGCGGCAGACATGCTCATTGACAACAAGGTGTTCACAGAGTTCAAAGGAGCCTTCGCAGAACAGTTTGTTGCCCAGGAGTTAGTGTCTATGGGTGTCAAGCCTTATTATTGGAGCAACGACCGCACACCTGCCGAGATTGACTTTGTCATCCAACATAATGGCAAGGTTGTGCCAATAGAGGTAAAAGCATCTACAAACGTCCGTTCAAAGTCGCTTGCGCAGTTCATAAAAAACAATGGAGGTCTAAAAGGCCTGCGCCTGTCTTTATGCCAATACATCGATCAAGAGTGGATGGAAAACGTTCCGCTGTATGCCCTTAGCGGGTGGATGAATCAAGGCGAATAGGCTCACAGTCTGCTGGTATAACGGCACTCTAAAGTAGTGAATTTGCTGACATTTCTATGGTGACTTATGCGTGGGCGGACAAAGGACGTACAGACAGGTTTACAGGAATGAAGCTATACCTCTGTCAATAGGAATGCCATATAGAACGGGAGGGTAAGCACTTGACCTTTCATCCCTACATTATAGTCGCCGAGCTTTATGGCATGGCATACATGATAATGATCGGGATTCTTCATTACTGTCTGCAGGGACTTTGCATTGCCTGTACGGGCCTTGCACTCCACAGGGCAACATTCGCCACGATACCTTATAAGGAAGTCAAGCTCAAGCCCACCTTCCTTTTGGAAATAATATAGCTTTCTTCCCATCTTACCGAAGATGTCGGCAGCAAGGTTCTCATATACAGCTCCTTTATATGCCAGCATGTCACCCTGCATGATGCTCCATGCCGTGCCGTCCTCAAGCATACTCATAAGCAGACCAATATCTGTCATATATACCTTGAAACAGTCATTTATCATATTGCCCGCAAGCGGCAACTCTGTTATTGTGGTGTTATAACAACGACGTATTATCCCGGCGTCCTCAATCCATTGAAGACTACCGAGATAGTCTCTTGACCTGCCCCCCTTGCGGATTGTGGAATATTGGAATTTTTTGTTCTCCTTGGCAAGTTGTGAAGGTATCGAGTCGAAACACTCGCGTATCTTCGCCTTGTCTTCCTGAAGGGCATATTTCAACATGTCGGCCTTGTAATTGTCAACAATGTTCTGCTGCACTATTCTCACCTCATTCATATTATTGGACTGTACAAAAGTATTGACAGCATCTGGCATGCCACCAACAACAATATAGAGCCGCAACAACTCTCGCATCCTGTTGTGGATAGCTTCCATCACAGGTGTCACATCCTTGAGGCACTTGAGCAGATAGTCTGTATGTTGCTTCTCTATGCCATTAGCCCAAAGCCATTCCTCAAAATCCATCGGATACATTGTCACGATATGCTCAAACCCGACAGGAATCGAAGCACGACGTTCCTCTTCTTCCTCTTCTTTGGTCTTATATCCGTTGACACCAAGCAGTGAACCCGTACAGATCACGTCATAACGTCCGTCAAGGCTGAAGAACTTAAGGGACGAGCGGGCATTGGGGCAATCTTGTATTTCGTCAAACACCAAACATGTGTTTCTCTCAATGAACTTTACGCCCTTTAATCCCATTGACATATTTAGGACAATAGTATCAACATCAAGTGCTCCCGCGAAGAAAGATTTATACTCCTTATGCTCATGAAAGTCAAGATACACAACATTCTTATAATGTTTTCTGGCAAATTCCAATACAGAACTTGTCTTGCCGCACTGACGGCACCCCTTGATGACCAAAGGTTTGCGATTAATGCTTTGTTTCCAAGAGAGCATTGTATTTTCAATCTTTCTTCTGAACATATTATGTTGTTATTTTACAAATGAAATCATGTATTACACTTTTCGGGGCGACTTTTATTCCGATATTGACACTTTTCGGGGTGACTTTTTGCTGCAAAGTTACACTTTTCGGGGTGACTTTACAAATGTTCGTGCAAATAATTAATGTTTTTTAGTAATTAATCATACCAAAGTTGACCTTATATTCATAGCTTATCATCGAAAAAGTGTAATTTTGCATCCGAAATAACTACATAAAGCATTATGAAGAGACAGATATATTTCAGGAAAAGACATCGTTATCAATAACCACCCATGTTCCGCTCTTTCTTCCACCTTCACGTTTCAGAAGTCCGTATTGCTGCAATTTTCCGATATTGAACTTTATGCCGTCTTCGGTGATCTCGCCAATAACAGTTGCCATATCTTTTCTCGTAGCATGAGGATGCTCTTTCAGGTAGTTCAGAATCTTCTTTTGGGTAGTATTAAGAGTCTTTTGGGTAGTACCCTGTGCCTTTTGGGTAGTGATTTCATTCTTTTGGGTAGTCGAATTCATTTCCGCATCAGCACTCTTCAAGTATTGGTCGATATCATATCTTAGATGCAGGCAGTGGAGGCGGCTCATACAATTCAGGAAAATCTCCATGTCCTCTTCTTCTCTTGTGTCGATTAGCGCCTGTATGTATTCTGCCTTATCTTCTTTCAACACTTTTGTTGGTAGCACTCCATATTCCATCTGCAGCAGGTTCATCAGTAGTCGGCATGTCCTGCCATTGCCGTCAGCCCAAGGATGGATGGTGACGAGTTCGAAGTGCGCC
>JALFCW010000104.1 GCA_022771625.1 Prevotella sp. | reverse complement strand
GCCCCTGGTGGACTTGTTCAACGAAGCCAGCAAGAATGAAGAAGAGGATAAGAGATTCATCCAACTATCTCTCGATTTTGCAGATTAACTTACAATTTGTAATTATTTGAAATGCTAAATATTTTTAGTGGACAGTAGTGATGTCTATTATATGATTAACGTAGAAATATCAGATAAAAACCGATAAACGCCATAAATGATTAAGATTTTTTAATACCTAATAAATATGATATTAAAAAGCTTGATAATCATAAAAATACCAATAAATGATTATTGCGTAATTCGAAAAAAAACACTAATTTTGCAGCGGAATTGTATAAACACCTGTAAGATATGAAGAATCATAAGGTATATGAGGCGGACGACAAAATGATATCACTTATCCGCGACAACTACAATGTGTTGCAGTCGCTTGGCTGCTTTGGTATTAATCTCGGTTTCGGCGACAAGACAGTCAATGAGACCTGTCGTGACAATGGTGTGGACACCTATACGTTCCTTGCTGTTGTCAACTACACCATCAACGGCTATTATAATGCCGACGATGCCGATCGTCTTTCCATTCCAACACTTCTCCATTATCTACGGGCATGCCACGTATATTATCTCGATTACCAGTTGCCTTCGATACGCTGCCAATTGCAGGAGTCTATTAATGAGGAAGACGGAGTGGGGCATCTCATAATGAAATTCTATGATGAATATTCTCGTGAGATTCGCAAGCACATGAAGCATGAGGAAACCCTGCTTTTCCCCTATGTCGAGGCATTGCTTCGCGATGAGATGCCTGCAAACTACGACATCGAGACCTTCTCAAAAAAACACGGCCAGACAGACCAGAAACTCAAGGAACTCAAGAACATAATCTTGAAATATCTTCCTGGCGATCCGCAACTCAACAACAAACTTACCGCCACACTCTATGGTATATATAATAATGAGGAATGGCTCAACTTGCATGCCTCGGTAGAGGATAATATCTTTGTTCCGGCCATCCGCAAACTTGAGATGCGACTGCAGAAGAATTCAGTGACAAAGAGTATCACGTCAATGGTTTTCCCCAAACAGGGAGATATAGGTGAACAATTGTCTGACAGAGAAAAGGATGTTGTTGTGGCACTTGTACAAGGAATGTCGAATAAACAAATTGCCGAACACTTGTTTATTTCGGTAAACACTGTGATAACACATCGTAGAAATATAGCTCGCAAACTTCAGATACACTCTTCAGCCGGACTTACTATCTATGCTATCGTGAATGGGCTGGTTGACATATCGTCAGTAAAACTATAAAACTATAATGCTATAAGGTTGAATTTAAGGTGATTATCCTATTGTGGTAATCACCTTTTTTATTTTTTTAAGAAAAGAATTTCTCAAATATTGACATAAGTTATTTGTTTTTTATCGTACCTTTGCAGCCGCAAAAGTGAAAAATTTTAGAAAAGAACTTTGGATAAAACAAGAGAGGAAGTTGACCAAAATGGAAAACTTTTCCAATTTTGAAATTTAAATAGTTTCCCGAAATAAACAACAATGCGTTAGATAAAACAATGGAAATTAAGAGCTTTACTATCACCAAGCGAGACGGTTCGAAGGATAAGTTCTCGTTGGACAAAATCATGAATGCCATAGTCAAGGCGTTCGAATCAGTTGAAGTTAATGCCGATTTAGGTTTGATATCAAAGATAATCAGCCATCTCGACATTCACGAAGGCATCAAGGTGGAGGACATTCAGAATCAGGTGGAAGAAGCCCTGATGAAGGAAGGATTCTATCAGGTGGCAAAATCATTCATGCTCTATCGCCAGCGCCACACTGAGGATCGCGAGACAATGGAGAAGTTGAGGTTTTTGGCCGACTATTGTGAGGCTGCGAATGCCGCTACAGGATCAAAGTATGATGCCAACGCTAATGTGGAGCACAAGAACATCGCGACTTTAATAGGAGAGTTGCCTAAGTCAAACTTTATCCGTCTCAATCGTCGTCTTCTTACCGACCGTATCAAGAAGATGTATGGCAAGGAGACTTCCGAGAAGTATATTGACCTGCTGACCCACCATTTTATATATAAAAACGACGAGACGAGCCTTGCCAACTATTGTGCATCTATCACTATGTATCCTTGGCTCATTGGAGGCACTACATCCATAGGTGGCAATTCTACCGCCCCCACCAACTTGAAGTCGTTTTGCGGCGGTTTCGTAAACATGGTGTTCATGGTTTCGAGTATGCTCAGTGGTGCATGTGCCACTCCGGAGTTCCTTATGTATCTCAACTATTTCATTGGCAAGGAGTATGGCCAAGACTATTATAAGTCAGCCGACCGTGTTGTTGACCTGTCTTTGAAACAACGCACTATAGACAAGGTAATCACCGACTGCTTCGAACAGATAGTATATTCAATCAATCAGCCTACAGGTGCCCGCAATTACCAGGCAGTATTCTGGAATATAGCTTATTATGACAAACCATATTTTGAGAGTCTTTTTGGCAATTTCTATTTTCCAGATGGCACACAGCCCGATTGGGAAGGCTTATCATGGTTGCAGAAGCGATTCATGAAATGGTTTAATAAGGAGCGCACCAAGGCAGTCCTCACATTCCCCGTCGAGACAATGGCATTGCTGAGCCAGGATGGTGATGTGATAGACAAGGAATGGGGCGACTTCACTGCCGAGATGTATAGTGAGGGTCATTCATTCTTTACGTATATGAGCGACAATGCCGATTCGCTTTCCAGTTGCTGCCGTCTTCGCAATGAGATTCAAGACAATGGCTTCAGTTACACTCTCGGTGCAGGAGGTGTATCTACCGGTTCCAAGAGTGTGCTCACCGTAAATCTTAATCGTTGCATTCAGTATGCCATCAACAACAAGATCGACTATAAGGAGTATCTATCCGAGGTAATCGACCTCTGTCACAAGGTGCAGTTGGCATACAACGAGAATCTCAAGGAACTCCAGTCGCATGGAATGTTGCCGCTTTTCGACGCTGGCTATATCAACATGTCTCGCCAATATCTCACTATCGGAGTAAATGGACTTGTAGAGGCAGCGGAGTTTTGTGGTCTGAAGATATCCAATAATCCCGACTATCTAAAGTTTGTGCAAACCGTTCTTGGTCTTGTGGAGAAATACAACAAACTATATCGCACCAAGGACGTGCTGTTCAACTGTGAGATGATTCCCGCCGAGAATGTTGGAGTAAAGCATGCGAAGTGGGATAGGGAAGACGGATACTTCGTTCCTCGCGATTGCTACAACAGCTATTTCTACATAGTTGAGGACCCCAATACAGATGTCATAGAGAAGTTCAAGCTCCATGGTGCACCATATATTGAGCACCTCACAGGCGGTTCTGCCCTCCACATGAATCTTGAGGAGCACCTCTCCAAGCAGCAGTATCGCCAATTGCTCAAGGTGGCAGCCAAGGAAGGTTGTAATTATTTTACGTTCAACATTCCAAACACCATTTGCAACGACTGCGGAACCATCGACAAGCGCTATCTCCATGAGTGCCCTCATTGTCATTCTAAGAACGTGGATTATATGACCCGCATTATTGGCTATCTAAAGCGAGTAAGCAATTTCTCCGAAGCTCGTCAACAGGAAGCAGGGCGCAGGCATTATGCGGTGATGGGGAATTGAAATATTGAAAAAATTAAAGTTCTTTTATGCTGAAATATGTAAATACGGGGGTGGTCTTTCAGGAGATACCCGACGAGGTCACCCTCTCCATCAATTTGTCAAATTGTCCATGTCGTTGTCCCGGTTGCCATAGCCAATACCTATGGGAGAATATCGGCACACCATTATCGGCAATGGAGCTTGATCGTCTCGTCAGGCAGTATGCCGACGACATTACCTGTATCTGCTTTATGGGAGGCGATTCCGAGCCAGAGTATGTCAATATGCTTGCCCGTTTCCTGCGTAGGGAGTATCCCGAAATGAGGATAGGATGGTATAGCGGACGTGGTAAGTTGTCGCCAAAAGTAGAGAAAACCAATTTCGATTATGTAAAGCTTGGTCCTTATATAGCCGAGAAAGGTTGTCTAAAAGACCGCACCACCAATCAGCGTCTTTACAAGAAAGCTGCTGGTGACGGCTTTACGGATATTACATATCGTTTTTGGACTTAATTGTTATTGATATATGTCAATAATATAACAAAATGCAATAAAAAAAGCCGCCAATAATTGTGTAAGAGCCCAAAATGGTTTAATTTTGCATCAGATTGTTTTAGGTTAGTTATTGGTTTTTAGTTTATTAGGTAAAAGATTGTTAGTAGAAGATAGGGGAGTGATTATAGCTTTGATTATTAGATTGCAAAAGCTGCAATGGGTATTCTCCCGTTGCAGCTTTGTCGTTTTATCAAATCTCGAGGTGTTCATCACATAGTGCCGCCACTTTCCATCAAATAAGCGAATTCCGTTGACGGCCGGAAGCAGGGGCACTCCTTAATTGTGGCACCGGGCATCTCATTATGACCACGAATGGCGGCCTTGGGGAATTTCTGCTTTAACTCGATGAGGAGCTTGACGAGCGAGCCGCGCTGGGCAATGGTGCGGGTGTCCTTCGGTTTGCCTTTGGCATCAAGACCGCCTTCATAGCAGATGCCGATGGAGCAGCGGTTGAAGGGGCGGCAATGAGCGCCCACCTCATTCAGGCGGCGGTGCTGAGTGACAGAGCCATCCTTACGGATATAGAAGTGATAACCTACGTCGATAAAACCACGCTGCAGATGATCGTGCTTCAACTGCTCTGGAGTATAATCACGGTCCTCACGCGTGGCGGAGCAGTGAATAATAAGATAACTGACGGAGTCAGGGGACATAAAGATGCCGGGCTCGACGTCTGTAAGGAGTTTGTCCTCGGTGGCGACCTGGTCGCCACCGATGGAAAGAGGAAATGTTTCTTGGATCATAGATCTTTAAGATTAAGAATGTTAATACAGTGTTACAGTCTTGACATGCAAGATGTCAATGCAGTCTTGCCATGCAAGACGTAACGCAGAAAAGACTTGCAATCGTTGTGATGATAGTCATCACAGCGTTGAAGATTTCTTGAGCTGAAGGCTTTCTTTTAAAAAATTGCATTTTTTTAAATTAAAGAATTAAAGAATTTAAAATAATATTTTTCTACCTCACCCGTCCTCTCCTGCTAGGAGAGGTTCCACCTCCCTCCTAAATCCTCCCTCCTCAGGAGTGAGGACTTAAAGCCTGGCCGGCCGGGCCTGTACTCGCAAACAAGCTTTAACTTTGTTGATTTTCGGCTGCGCTCGGCAGAGCATTCAAGCGAGCTTGATGCTTTGCTCTCTCTGGCACGAAAATTCGCCACTTCGGGGTTGCTCGTGGAGTTTTACGCAACAGAGTTGCGATTGTTTTACGCACATAGTGCGATAGTTTATGCGCCGAGGGCACGGCCTGCGGAATAGGTGGTATGCGGATGCCACTGGGTAATTTTTTAGGCGCGGAAATCCACGGCTTTTTTCAAAGTCACGGCTTAGCTCCGCATTGAAATTCTCCACGGCACTTCGTGGTTACGGTTTGCTTGCGCAAGCTCGCGGCTTTCTTTTCCACTGAGTTTTTTTGTCCACAGATTATCACAGATTGTTTTAATATCTAAAGATATTGTGATTATCACAGATTATTATCATCAATCAATAATCATTAATCAATCCAATCAGAGCCTTTGGCTCTTAATCTGTGTCAATCTGTGCTAATCTGTGGTCTATAAACCCCTTGCGGCAGCCGCGCCAAAGGCGCTTGGATAATCGCAATTTTATTGCGTCAAATAATCGCAACTCTGTTGCGTTAAACTCTACGAGCAACCCCGAAGGGGCGAGAGCTTGTTTGCGAGTACAGAATAGCCGGTTTACCGGTTGGAGCCCTCTCCTGAGGAGAGGGGGCCGGGGGAGAGGTGGAACCTCTCCTAGCAGGAGAGGACGGGTGAGGTAGAAAGAGGTTTATTCGTAGTAACCACCTCCGTCTTCGCTAGATCCGGGATCAGTGTTGTCAGAGCCGCTGCCTGAGCTAGAGCCGCTGCCGGAGCCGGAATCAGTGCTGCCTGAGCCGGGGTCAGAGCCTGAGCCGGGATCAGTAGTGTCAACAACGGAATCGGCCGGGATACTGCCAGTGTACTTCACGAGAGTGATCTTGTCGGGCATCAGGTCGTAGATACGCTTGCCATTGATGACCTTGAACGATGGCGAGAAACTTGGCACAAGGCTCTGGATGAGCTTGGCGGTGGCATCCTTCTCCGCCTTCGCCGTTCCAGTGGTGATGAAACGGATGGAGAGATACCCGAACCCCAGGAGCTGGATCTGATACCCCTTCTTGATGTTCTCCTTCACGTAATACGCGAATCGGTCGAGAACGTTCTTCACGTCTCCGGGAGTGGCAGACGACTCGGCTGCAATCTGGTTGGCAACGTCATCGGTAGTCAGAGTACCGTAGTTGACGGGTGACACACTGTACACGGTCTTTGGGTTCTTCTTGTCGAACATCACCGTGCGCTTTGTTACTTTGTAAGCTTTACTCATGTTTTAAACAATTTAAAAAGTTAGACAATGATTTTTATTTCTCGCTGCAAAGGTACAACAAATAAAAATACCGATGGCTCATAATAGCTCATAACGGTTCATAACTTTGTGGAATGGAAGAACCGGGCATTCTATGGGCGGAAGAACACCCGATTCTGGTTTCATAAGAACACCCGATCGTAATGTCATAAGAACACCCGATTCTAATGACATAAGAATACCCGATTCTAAGGGCAGAAGAACTGGGTATCCTAAGGGAATAAGAACACCAGGTCTATGGATCACCAAGATACTCCATGATGATTCTTACTTGCCTCGCACTGAGGTTGCGGCTCTTCTTGAAGGGCATCGATAACTCTTCGAGGGCTGACATGAGTTTGGGACATCCCTCTATCCATCTGCGTAATGAGCGGACTGCTTCTACGTCGCTCATCTCAGGGAAATACATCTTCGCTAAATCTCTTCGTTTCATCTTTTTTAAAATTGAAAATTCAATGTTGAAGGTTTTTTCTACCTCACCCGTCCTCTCCTGCTAGGAGAGGCTCCACCTCTCTCCTAAATCCTACCTCCTCAGGAGGAAGGACTTAACCGGTAAACCGGCTGTTCTGTACTCGCAAACAAGCTCTCGCCCCTGCGGGGTTGCTCGTGATTATCTACGCAACAGAGTTGCGATTATCTATGCGCCGTGGGCGCCCATGCGGAATAGGTGGTAAATTATCCACCTGCGCAAATGAGCCGTGTCTATACTTTAGTATAGCCTTAAGGCTAATTAAGCCATTCACGTCGCGCAGCCCAGCCGTGCCTTTTATTTAAAAGCTGCGTCCATCCGTGCCTAAACAATCAGTCATCAGGGTGACAGGTGTGAGAGGTGGTGTAAGATACTATTACGACATTATTGATTTTTTAATTAATGCCCTACTATATAGTAAGCCTTTAATTCAACTCGCGTATAAGTTAATATAATATCTGTCATCAAGTGTCATCTGTCACCACCACAATGGTCAGAATGGCAGATCTTTCTCTTTCGGCACAACCCCGTCAGGCACGATATTTCCTACGTCGGATGCCGGTCGTTCAAACAATTTCCAGAACCTCCCATGCTTGGTACGGTATTGCTCAATGTCCATGTCCTGCAGCGCCTTGCCGACCTGCACAGCCGACAGTCTTACCTGCCCGCCAAACCTCGCCACGATGTCCGAGGCGGTGAGATATACAGGTTTCTCGTTCTCACCGGGCTTACGATATCGGGTGGAGATAAGCTCCCGGGCGAGATTCGGTGTCTCATACGTGCGGTTGCGGGTGTTGAGCCGTGCAATCTCGTCGGTCTCAAACCAATACCGGAATCCCGTGTCGAGAAGATGACGAATCTGGGAATACACCCCGGCATAATTGATTGCCGTGGTCCACGGATTGTCGATATAATCCACCTCGAACACCAGCCATCGGCGGTTACCCGTCTCGTCGGTCAGAAACTGCATGTTATTTCCCGTGGCACAGAAGGAAGCCATGTGGGGAAGCCGCACCTTACTGCGCCCGTATGCCGGTCGGTCCTTCACAAACGGTTGCGATGCCATCGCCTTGAGTTGGTTCACCTCCTGGCGCCCCATACTGTCAACCTCCTCCATGTCGATAAGAATGTTCTCGGCGAGCGCGAAGGCATCGTCCTTAGTCATTCGCTGCGAATTTGTTTTCATACAAAAATATTGACGAAGCTCGGGCGGTAGCAGGTTGTTCATAAAAGACGTCTTATAAGTGCCTTGCGGACCGAGCAGCACGAAGATCTGATGATTCACCACATTGTCGTCGAGCGTTGCCGCCACCATCGCCACCAACCATCGGCGCACATAGAAGTCGAAGTCCTCGGGCGAACAGTCGCGGCAGTGCACCATCCTCAACAGGTCGGCGATATGGTCGTGCCCGTCCCATTCGGGCAATGATTCAAGATAATGTTTTACAGGATGAAACTCCTTTACATAATTGCTCGTCAGATAAGCGTGTAGCGTCTGCATGTCGGTGTTCAGTCCAGCTCTCTGCATGTCAATCCAAAGAGTGTTCTCCGCGGAGTCCGTAAGGGCGTTGAATGTTGAAGATTGAAGATTGAATTGCTGCGCAGCCGATTTTTCAATCTTTCCATTTTTCAATATTTCAATTTTACAATATTCCACTTGCAGGGAGAGGATATTCCTTCGGAAATGATAGCGGGCAGTGAGAAAGGCCTCCACCTCCATGATGGTGGATTTACGTGGACGGGAGTCCTTGTCGGAGGCAAAGGCAGAGGGACGGCAAGTGTTGTACTCCGTGGAATGATTACCGAAAACAGATTTTACAATTCCGTCGATAGGATGACCGTTGGCAGCATCATAATCCACGAATTCCTCCTTCGCCCATTGCAGCGTGGTGTCGGCATCAACTCCGAATCTGTTCATCCAGTAGATGACGCGCGAAACATACTGGTTGCGAGTGCCCTCCACATATTCCACACCCTCGCCCTCCACGAGGTTTCTGGCAGTCTTGCCAGCCTTGGAGCACGACGGTTTGCGCCCCGCTTTTTTCTTAGGCTCTTTGAATGTTTTTATCTTTACAACCTTCGACAGCGGACGATACACCGCCCGAGGGTCGAAAGCCAGTCCGCACAGACGGTTGACATTGCCGCATTGCTTGTCATATTCAATACTGCAGATCTTCTTGATTTGCTCGTTGGCCGACATCCATGCGTCCTTGAAGTTGTCCTTCGTCACCTCGCCGTCCACCTTCACAATCACCCTCAGTCCGCGCCCGGAGATGGTGCGATAGGCAAGTCGGGCATACTCAGAATTCTTAACAATACCTTCCACCATAGTCATACTTTCCGCAGGAATATGGTCGAGATCCACAATCATATAAGGCAAGAACCGCGTGATGTTGTCAGCCCCCCTTCCGCCCTCCACGGTAGCCTGCGGCATGATTGTAATATGTAACTTTGCAGCACCAAAAAATGGTAAAGTTGATGCACCAGTACAAAAAATGTACTTTCATCACCATTGAAAAGGAAAAAAAGTTAAAAACTGTAGGTGCTTTAAAAAAGCGTTCATATCTTTGTAGATGC
>JALFCW010000103.1 GCA_022771625.1 Prevotella sp. | reverse complement strand
ATTAAAAGATAAGGCGTTATCAGCCAATCTATAATAAAGAAAAGAATTTCAGATAAGGGGAATTTAAAATGAGTGAATTAACAAACATCGCATCTCTTGAGTATCTCAACGGCTACGATCCCGAGGTAGGTCAGGCTATGACCGACGAGCTTAAAAGACAGCGCAGAAACCTTGAGCTTATCGCAAGCGAAAACCTTGTTTCACCTGCCGTTATGGCGGCTATGGGAAGCCACCTTACAAATAAGTATGCCGAGGGTTATCCCGGCAAGCGCTACTACGGCGGTTGCGGCGTTGTTGACCAGGTTGAACAGCTTGCTATCGACCGAGTTTGCAAACTCTTCGGCGCTGAATATGCCAATGTTCAGCCTCACTCTGGCGCACAGGCCAATGCTGCAGTGCTGCTCGCAGTGCTTCAGCCAGGAGACACATTCATGGGCCTCAACCTTGCACATGGCGGTCACCTCTCTCATGGTTCGGCTGTAAACACATCCGGAATTCTGTATCGCCCAGTAGGATACGACCTCAACAAGGAGACAGGAAGAGTGGATTATGACGAGATGGAAAGACTTGCCATCGAGAACAAGCCAAAGCTTATCATCGGTGGTGGTTCGGCATATAGCCGTGAGTGGGATTACAAGCGTATGCGTGAGATTGCCGACAAGGTAGGAGCATTGCTTATGATCGACATGGCACATCCCGCTGGTCTTATCGCCGCAGGATTGCTCGACAACCCTGTTAAGTATGCCCACATCGTTACTTCTACAACCCACAAGACGCTCCGCGGTCCGCGTGGTGGTATTATCCTCATGGGCAAGGACTTCGAGAATCCGTGGGGACTGAAGACTCCAAAGGGAGTGACAAAGATGATGAGCCAACTGCTCAACTCGGCTGTATTCCCCGGTCAGCAGGGTGGTCCGCTGGAGCACGTCATCGCTGCCAAGGCAGTAGCCTTTGGTGAGGCTCTGCAGCCAGAGTTTAAGGAATGGGCTAAGCAGGTGAAGAAGAATGCTGCCGTATTGGCAGAGGAGCTCGTAAAGCGTGGATTCTCTATCGTCAGTGGTGGTACCGACAACCACTCTATGCTGGTTGACCTGCGCTCAAAGTATCCCGACCTCACCGGTAAGGTGGCTGAGAACGCACTCGTGGCTGCTGATATCACTGTCAACAAGAACATGGTGCCGTTCGACTCACGTTCAGCCTTCCAAACCAGCGGAATCCGTCTCGGTACTCCTGCCATCACAACACGTGGTGCAAAGGAAGACCTGATGGTACTCATTGCCGAACTCATTGAGGAAGTGCTTAACGACCCCGAGAACGAGCAGGTAATCGCTAGCGTTCGCGCTCGTGTCAATGAGACAATGAAGAACTATCCGCTCTTCGCGTATTAATTTATAATGGAAAAGCAAAAAATTATTCTCTCGGACAACATCACGGAAGCACTGGAGAGTGCCATCGCGGCATTGGAGCACGACAAACTGTTTATGCTCACCGACGAGACGACACTCCGCCTATGTGCTCCTGTGGTGCAGTCAATAGCCGACAGGTGTGGTATGATTACCATCCCTGCCGGCGATACCCATAAAGGTTTAGAGTCGATGTGCCACGTGTGGGGCGAGTTGCAACGCATGGGTGCCACCCGCCACTCACTGATGGTGAATCTTGGAGGCGGTATGGTTACTGACCTTGGGGGATTTGCTGCATCTACATTCAAGAGAGGTATCAAGTTTATCAATATCCCCACCACCCTACTCTCGATGGTGGATGCCTCTGTGGGCGGTAAGACTGGTGTGAACTTCGGTGGATTAAAAAATGAAATCGGGGTATTTAACAATGCCGACTACGTTATCCTCGACACCATTTTCCTCCAGACCATGGACGACGAGAATCTCTGTTCGGGTTATGCCGAGATGCTCAAGCACGGACTCATCAACAACGAGAAGATGTGGGCTGAACTTGTGACATACGACATACATGAGCCCGACCTGAAAGTGCTGCAGAAGATGGTGGCTGAATCGGTAGCCGTAAAGGAACGTATCGTTCTTGAAGACCCTCTTGAGCATGGCATACGCAAGGCTCTTAACGTAGGTCACACTATGGGTCATGCCTTTGAGTCGTTTGCAATGAAGCGCACACCTATTCTTCATGGATATGCAGTTGCATATGGAATAGTATGCGAGTTATATCTAAGCGCAAAAAAGGCTGGATTCCCCACCGACAAGTTGCATCAAACAGTGAGATATATCCGCGAGCATTATGGCAAACTCAATTTTACGTGTGATGACTATGACGAACTGCTCAATCTGATGAAGCATGACAAGAAGAATGTGGCAGGAACGATCAACTTCACTCTTCTCAGTGGTATCGGTGACATTCTCATCAATCAAACTGCCACTCGTGAGGAAATCGCCGAAGCTCTAGATTTCTATCGAGAGGGATAAGTAAGTAAAGGAAGAGTTAAATGGAGTAGAGGCGCTTATTGGCAAGTGCCTCAGCAGCAGCCCTGGCTGGTTTGCCTGTCTCGGTGATGGGAATATGAGATTCGGGAAAAATATGACGTGGAACCCAATGACGGGGCAACACATGCTTACATACAGCAAGGATATTGTCAACATCATCTGACTCAACCAACAGGGTGACAGCCTCGCCAAGACGGGCATCGGACACCTTGGTTATCATAAATCCACAGGAGAGGTGGGGACGCAAAAGGCGCTCCACCTCTTCTGCTTGTATCTTTATCCCTCCACTGTCAATGACATTGTCCTTGCGACCTAAGATGCGAAACTCTTTAGAGCCATCGGGAAGGGTGCGCAGTTCTGCAATATCATTGGTATGAAGTTTTTCAGGATTGACCTGTGGAGCATATATCTCAAGACAGGAATCCGAAGACAAACTGACATCTACTCCATCTAAAGGGGAATACCATAGCAAAGAGTTCTCGCCACTGATGCGACGCAAGGCTATATGCGACAGGGTTTCTGTCATACCATACGTGCTCCATACGGCATTGGGAAACTGTTGCAACTGACTCTCTAAGGAGTCGTCGATGGCGCCTCCACCGATGATGAGATGACGTATGGACATCAGGCGCTCGCGCTCTGCAGGTTCTTGCAGGGAGGAATATACCTGCAACGGCACCATAGCGGCAAAATCTATCGGTTGTGTGATATCCTTCAACGGATGGCTCGATGGCATGACGGAAATCAAATGCAAATGACTCACCAGAGAGCGCACTACAACCATCTTTCCGGCGATATAGTCGAGGGGCATACACAAGAGTGCGGTGTCTCCTTCCTTCAATCCAAGAAAGTCGCAAGTTATCCTTGCAGAATTCACCATACGCCGTTTCTCCACAAGCAACCTTTTTGGTTTGCCTGTGGAGCCACTGGTATGCACTTCAATAACATCCGAAGTATCATTCCATTGCGCAAGGAATTCTTCTATCGTCATTCCTAATTCCTAATCCCTAATTCCTAATTCCTAATTCCTAATTAAAAAAAAGTTTCTCGCCTCTCACCTCAAGTGGCATGGGGATATTGTCGGTGAAGAGCTGACCAGTGCCAAGACCTTGAGCCATCACCTTGTCGCCTGTGCCATAGATGTCGGCAGCGAGTTGGGCAACGGCATTAAGACCGACATTACTCTCCAGCGCACTGGTAATCCACGATCCGATGCCCTTGTCGCGGGCAATCTCCACCCACTCGCGCGCACCCTTCATTCCGCCATGCAGCGAGGGTTTGATGACGATATATGATGGTTTGATGATATTCAGCACTTGCGCCTTCATATCGGGCATATTCACTCCTATGAGTTCCTCGTCGAGGGCAATGGGCAATGGTGAGTCGCGACATAACTGTGCCATATATCCCCATTGGCGGGGCTTGATGGGTTGCTCGATGGAGTGGATGGCGTATTGCGAGAGGAGTTCCATCTTATAGAGAGCCTCCTCATATTTGAATGCGCCATTGGCATCAACGCGCAACTCTATCTCGCGACGTGAGAAACGGTCGCGTATCTTCTTCACCATCTCCAACTCAAGGTCGAAGTCGATTGCTCCAATCTTCAACTTGACGCAATGGAATCCCTGTTCGAGTTTGTCCTCAATGCGCGCGAGCATCTCCTCATAGGAACCCATCCACACCAA
This sequence comes from Prevotella sp., assembly GCA_022771625.1. Lineage (GTDB taxonomy): Bacteria > Bacteroidota > Bacteroidia > Bacteroidales > Bacteroidaceae > Prevotella. The sequence continues at coordinate 11,560 of JALFCW010000103.1, read as the reverse complement.
TCCGTTGATGGTGATGCCTTCCTCACCACGCGAGAATGGAGTATCAAAGAGGATGTCGCCTCGCTCGAGATTGAGCAATGCCGTCTCCAATCCGAAGAGGATGGAGGGATAGGGACGGAGCATCTGATAGTTGATGACACCCTCCTGACAGAATCGCTCGCACACGGCGTTGAGGGTTTTCTCGTATTCGGGTGTGGCGTCGCAACTGAGGTCGGGCAACGGTGCACACTCTCCCACTCCCTTGCGCCCTGGCATGGAGTCGGATGTAAGAGTTAGCAACCACGACTTGCGCTCGGTATATACACCTCGTGATGTGCCTGCCGGTTGCTTGAAATGGAATATTCTCGGTTCTATTTCTATCTTGTACATATTTCTTTATTTTGGAACACAAAAAATCACGGAAGTTTGGGATATTTCTGGAAATCGGGTTTGCGCTTTTCAAGGAATGCCTTTCCTCCCTCCTGAGCCTCGTCGAGGAAATAATAGAGCATGGTGGCATCGCCAGCCAACTCCTGAATACCAGCTTGCCCATCGAGCTCGGCGTTAAGACCAGCCTTAATCATTCGCAAGGCAAGAGGACTGCGCTCCATCATCGTCTCTGCCCACTCTACGCACTCATCCTCAAGTCGCTCAAATGGCACTACCTTGTTGACAAGTCCCATGCGCTCTGCCTCGGCAGCTGAATACTGGCGACAGAGGAACCATATCTCGCGGGCCTTCTTCTGACCAACACAACGGGCAAGATAGCTTGCTCCGAATCCTGCATCAAACGAACCAACCTTAGGTCCTGTCTGTCCGAAGATGGCATTTTCGGAAGCTATCGACAGGTCGCACACAAGATGGAGTACATGTCCACCTCCGATGGCATATCCATTCACCATCGCTATCACTGGTTTGGGCAGACGGCGTATCTGCATCTGCACGTCGAGCACACTGAGACGTGGCACTCCCTCTTCGTCAACATATCCACCTCGTCCCTTGACATGCATGTCGCCTCCTGAACAAAAGGCCTTGTCGCCAGCGCCAGTGAGGATGACGACACTGATGCGCGATGCCTCGCGGCAATAGGCAAACGCCTGACTCAATTCGAGGGTTGTACGGGGTGTGAAGGCATTACGATAACGAGGACGATTGATGGTTATCTTGGCAATGCCATTATACTCTTCAAACAGGATTTCCTGGAAATCCTTGATTTTTTTCCATTCTCTTGTTGCCATATTCTTTTAATTTTTCAATCTTTCAATATTTCAATATTTCAATCTTTCAATCTTTCAGAATGACCTCAAGCAGCATCGGTCTTTCCGTTTCCGCTGTAAGCAAGGTGACTATGCCAAGATGCATTTCATCCACTGTCTTTGCCGAGAGATAACCGATGTCGTTTTGGGTACATATACCACGGGCATCGGCAGAATGACGTCCTGCAACAAAGCTGTCGCGATTACTGCATTGTTCAAGTCCCTTAACATTATCAAAGATTCCTCCATGATTATCGTTTAGCAGAATTATTCGGAGATTGCCATGAAGGTTTTTGTTCCACAGGGCATTCTGATCGTAGAAGAAACTAAGGTCGCCGATTACGCAGAACACCATCTCATCGGCAGAGCACGATGCTGCAAAACCGGCAGCAGTGGATAAACTGCCATCAATGCCATTTACTCCTCGGTTGCACCATATTTTATGTCCATAGGCATATTGGCAGGCAAGACGCACGGAGGTACTGTTGGCATAATGCACATAATAATCATACTCCATATCCTCGAGTTGTTCCTCGAAATACTTCACTGTAGAGGCAGCAGACAAACGGGTGTCGTCGATAGACATTAGGCGTTGCTGCTCATTGGCAAAGGCCTGTTGCCATTCTTGATAGAAGACTTCTGATTTCTTGGGATTGTCTGATGAAATATACCTTGACAACTCTGTGATAAAATCAACAGGAGTGCAACATATCACTCCATCAAGACGACGGAAGGGAGATGAAAACTCTCCATCCTTATCCACTCGCCAAACCTTGAGATTGGGAATAGAGGAAAAACGGGTGTTTATGCTGCGGCACACTGTCGTGCCTCCCATATATACTATGAAATCAGGCTGCATTGAGTCGGGCATAGTGTCGATGAAGCCTGCGTAAGGATGGGCATGTTCATCACTGAGCGGTTCGCTGAGCACAACCACATTTTCCTTCACTTTATCCAATCGGCTCTGAAGATTATGCAAATTATTGTCCTGTCCGATGATAATCAAAGGACACTCAGCATTAAAGAAATCATCTACTAAATGTGACAATTCGTCTTCGTCATATCGACTTTCAATCTTTGTCACCTTATTATATATTACCTCGGGCAAAGAGACGCTTTGTATGCACTCAGCCGGACTTGGCAGCGGCACATTTATATGAACAGGACGTGATGAGGACAATGCCACTGTCAATGCCTCATTGATCAATCGGTTGTGATAATAGGCATTGCTACCCATTGCGTCGGTGAGATTAACCGAACGAGCCACATAATTGCTGAAAGCACCATATTGGCGCATGGTTTGACCTACATTCTGGTCGATGTCCTCCTGAGGTCGGTCGGCGGTAATCACAATAAGCGGAAGCTTCTGATAGTAAGCCTCAACGATTGCAGGGGCTACATTGAGCATTGCCGACCCGGAAGTAACCACAATAGCTGAAGCATCGCATCTTTGAGCAAGTCCCAAAGCAAAGAATCCTGCCGAACGCTCGTCAGTCACTGGGTAATAGTTGAACGAGCCCTTCTCCAGGATATTATTCACTATGATGGCGTTTCTGCTTCCCGGGCACAACACGATATTCCGTATGGCGTATTCCTCGAGCAAAGCAATCAATATGTTTACCTTATCTTCCTCGTAAAACATCTTCTTATGGTTTGCATTTTCGTTTCTGTTTCATTCCATTCCGACTCCTCCTCACTGTCGGCAATGAGTCCTCCTCCTGCATGAAGTCTGTATTCATTTCCGCATATCTCCATACAGCGCAATGATACGTAGAGACTGGCATTTCCATCGGCAGATATCGGTCCCATGAATCCACTGTAATAGCGGCGGGGCACACTCTCGTTGTCGAGGATAAATCGCATAGCCTCCTGCTTGGGTAATCCGCAGACGGCAGGCGTGGGATGCAGTGCTGCAAGAAAATCGCCAAGGCTCTGTTTGTCGTAGAGCGAGAAGGTGAAGTCGGTGCGCAAATGGCGCACATCACCAGCGGCAACGGTATAGGGACCTGTCGTCGTACAGCTATCTGAAAATCTGCTGATACATTCCTCGATATACGAAGCCACATACTGCTGCTCACTCTTGTTTTTGTCGTTCCAAAGGGTGTTGCCCCATAATCCCATCGTTCCTGCAAGGGCAATTGTGCGATATTTGCCTTGATCTCCCTCCAAAAGGAGTTCGGGGGTGGCAGTAAGCCAAGTGCCACTGACAGGAGTGCTTACCAATGCTACGAACATATTAGAATACAGTCGGCATGCCCTCTCGAAAAGTCGTCGGGGAGGTTCGGTATTCTCAATAACTTCCACCGACTGGCGTGCGAGCACTATCTTTGAGAAGGTGCCGTCGGATATGCGTGAATGAAAAGTATGGAAATCCTTGGCATAATCGTCGCGACTGGATATTCGCTGCGCGAGATTGCCCTCAGGCGCATAGTCATATTCCTTCATATATGACAGAGTGCGCTTCACTATCTTGTCGGGACGCAGTAAAAGGACAGGGCAATCTTTGGTGACGGCAAAGGGCGACATGACAAATCCTTCCTGACCATTGAGGGATTCAACACTGTCGAATGTCAATGGCTGTCCAGTTATCTGCGTCATTTCAGTATATTCCAGCTCACCAGGTAGTCGGAACAATGCGTAACTCTCCATTTATTTCTTTTTGTCGATTATATAATTAGTGACACTAGCCGTAGAGATTAGTTCGCCGGAAGTGTCGGTGATGTCCACATTCCACACATGAAGCGTATTACCGGTATGCACAATGCGTGCCATGGCAGTGACGGTATCTCCCTCGGGTACTGCCTTTACATGTGTGCCACTTACATTGATGCCTACGCAAATCTTACCGGGGCATAACACCGACGACCCTGCTCCTGCAAGGGTTTCGGCAAGGGCAAGCGAGGCTCCCCCACTGAGGTAGCCCATGGGTTGCCTACTGTTTTCATCTACCTTCATTCGCGCCATACAGGTATCGGGGTCAGGAGTGGAGATAAATTCCATACCCATCACTGTCGCCATATTGCGCTCAGAGTTTATCTTGTCTAATATAGAACCAAAATCCATTTAAAAAACCAAAAAGGAGCAGGCACCTTAATTCAAGCACCCGCTCCGAATATATAAAAATATTACTTTTGCCTTGCTTAAAAGAGCTTATTATTTAAAGAGTGAATACTCCTCCACTTCCCATGCCAAGACACTGGCTCCGAGAAGGTCGCGCTCACGATCGTCCAAAGTAGTAATAAGCAATTTCACCTTACCGCGGATATTCTTGAAGACATGCTGGTCGAATGATTCCTGAGCGGGTTCTATGAGCCATTTGCCAGCATGATGGATACCTCCGCCAAGAATAATAGCCTCGGGATCAAGCTGAGACGCCAAAGTAGCCATACTGATACCTAAGATATAACCTGTGCGTCGATATACCTCAATGGCAAGTTCGTCGCCCTGTTCACAGAATTCTGTTATTACCTTCGGCGAAAGCTTCTCAACCCCTCGCATGAGTGACGGTTTGTCGCTTTCCTCAAGCAATTCCTTGGCAGTCATCACAATACCACGCGTAGATACATACGCCTCAAGGCATCCCTTCAAACCGCAAGTACACTGACGTCCGTTGTCAACGACGCATGTGTGTCCACACTCACCGGCAAATCCATTTGCACCAAAATGAGTCTTGTTGCGGGTGAAGACACAGCTTCCGACACCATGTCCGAGACCCAACATGATAAAGTCCTTCATACCATGTGCACAACCGAATGCATGCTCACCCAATCCCATGATATGACAGTCATTGCCCACTGCCACAGCCAAACCAAGACGGTCGCGCAAAAGAGCAGATAGAGGAATTACACCCTTCCAGGGCATATTAGGCGCATTTTCAATACAACCAGTCTTGAAGTTTGCACTCGGACAACTTATACCCACAGAACGTATTGTCTCATAGCCACCATTGGTCTCTGCCAAAAGCATAATGCTTTCAGCAAGCTTGCTGACATACGAACTAATAGTTGCATACTCATCTGTCGGGAAATGGTCTCTTGCGACAATATTTCCCCTCAAATCCACAATTGCATATGTGGTGAGTTCCAAACCTATATCAACGCCTACTACGCGTTCTTTCATTTTTGTTGTGTACATAGAACATCTTACTTTGGTAATTACAATCACAAAATTAGTGCTTTTAATGAAAACCACCAAATTTTCCATAAAAAAAATTGCTTTTTTACCTCATTTTTAACATTTTTGCAGATAAGACTACCTTTCTTAGTTATAAAAATCCAAAAAAATGGTCGTTTATTCAAATATATTTAGTAATTTTGCACCCACATAAAAGATAAGAAAGAATATATTCGATTACGACATGAATGTTTTAGAACTTAGTGAACAGGAAATAGGCAGACGCCAAAGTCTGCAGGAACTGAGAGATATGGGTATCGACCCGTATCCAGCTGCCGAGTATCCAACAAATGCTTTCTCAACAGAAATCAAGGACGGGTTTAAGGACGACGATGAGCCACGCGAGGTTTGCATCGCCGGACGTATGATGAGCCGTCGAGTGATGGGAAAGGCAAGTTTCGTGGAATTACAAGACTCAAAGGGAAGAATACAGGTTTACGTCACTCGCGACGACATCTGCCCCGGCGAGGACAAGGATTTATATAATAAGGTATTCAAGCGCCTACTCGACATCGGCGATTTCATTGGTATCAAGGGTTTCGTATTCCGCACCCAAACGGGAGAGATCTCTGTGCATGCCAAGGAGCTCACCCTATTGTCGAAGAGCCTCAAGCCACTGCCTATCGTGAAATACAAGGACGGAGTAGCATACGACAAGTTTGAAGACCCCGAATTGCGCTATCGACAGAGATATGTTGACCTTGTTGTCAACGACGGAGTGAAGGACACATTCCTTCAGCGTGCCACAGTAATACGCACAATACGTCGTGTGCTCGACGAGGCTGGATATACCGAGGTGGAGACCCCTACACTGCAGAGCATTGCCGGCGGTGCAAGTGCGCGCCCCTTTATCACTCATTTCAATGCCCTCAACATCGACATGTATATGCGTATCGCCACAGAGCTCTATCTCAAGCGACTCATCGTGGGAGGATTTGAAGGTGTATATGAAATCGGAAAGAACTTCCGCAACGAGGGTATGGACCGCAACCACAACCCGGAGTTTACTTGCATGGAGCTCTATGTGCAGTATAAGGACTACAACTGGATGATGTCGTTCACCGAGAAATTGCTCGAGACGGTATGTATCGCCGTAAACGGCAAGCCTGAGCGCGAGATCGACGGACAGATCATCAGTTTCAAGGCTCCATTCCGCCGTCTTCCTATTCTCGACGCTATCAAGGAGAAGACAGGATATGACCTCAACGGCATGTCGGAGGAAGAGATTAGGGAGGTGTGCAAAAAGCTCAATATGGACATCGACGACACTATGGGCAAAGGCAAACTCATCGACGAGATTTTCGGAGAGTTCTGCGAGGGCACATACATCCAACCAACATTCATCACCGACTATCCTGTGGAGATGTCGCCACTTACCAAGATGCACCGCTCGAAACCAGGACTTACGGAGCGTTTTGAATTGATGGTGAACGGTAAGGAGCTTGCCAACGCCTACTCGGAGCTCAACGACCCGATAGATCAGGAGCAGCGATTCATCGACCAGATGAAACTTGCCGACAAGGGTGACGACGAGGCGATGATAATCGACCAGGACTTCCTGCGTGCACTGCAATACGGTATGCCTCCCACAAGCGGTATTGGAATCGGTATCGACCGACTGGTGATGCTTATGACTGGCAGGACATATATCCAGGAGGTGCTCTTCTTCCCGCAGATGAAACCCGAGAAAAAGGCTCCGCGCAGCAGCAATGACGACTGGGCAAAGATTGGTGTGGAGGAAAAATGGGTGGCAGTGCTCAATAAGTGCGGCTACTATCTGGTGAGCGACATCCGCGAGGTTAATCCTCAGAAACTGCAGATGGACGTTTGCGGAGTAAACAAGAAATACAAGTTGGGATACGACAATCCTAAGGTGGATGAATTTGCCGCATGGATTGAGGCAGCCAACAAGTAAATATATATATGCAGTCAACGGGAGTAATATATATAATAAGGTAGAAAATGTTCGATTGCGGTAAGATAGCCATTATAGGTGGCGGAAGCTGGGCAACTGCCATTGCCAAGATTGTGGTGGGACACACTCACCACATCGGTTGGTATATGCGACGCGACGACCGCATTGAGGAATTCAGGCGCATGGGGCATAACCCGGCTTATCTGACAAGCGTGCACTTCGACACCAACGAGATTTTCTTTTCGAGCGATATCAATCGCATCGTGCAGGATTATGACACATTGGTGTTTGTAACACCCTCGCCCTACTTGAAGAACCATCTCAAAAAACTCAAGACGAGGATTCGCGACAAATTTGTCATCACAGCCATCAAGGGTATTGTGCCCGACGAGAATCTTGTGTGCTCGGAATATTTCCATCAGGTGTATGATGTGCCATACGACAATCTCGCATGCATCGGTGGTCCGTCGCATGCCGAGGAAGTGGCGCTCGAACGTCTCTCCTACCTCACCGTAGGTTGTTCAGACCGCGAAAAAGCGCAGGCTTTCTGCGATGTTCTCAATAGTGAGGTTATCAAAACCAAGACCAGCAGCGATGTCATTGGCATTGAATATTCATCGGTATTGAAGAATGTGTATGCCATAGCCGCCGGTATATGCAGCGGACTTAAGTTTGGCGATAATTTCCAGGCTGTGCTAATGTCTAATGCCGTACAGGAAATGTCGCGATTCCTCACCGCAGTGCATCCCATTGAAAGAAGCGTGTATGACTCGGTATATCTAGGCGACCTACTTGTTACCGGCTACAGCAACTTCTCGCGCAACCGCACCTTCGGCACCATGATAGGTAAGGGATATAGCGTGAAGAGTGCACAGATTGAAATGGAAATGATAGCGGAAGGTTTCTTCGGCACTAAGTGTATGAAGGAAATCAACCGCCGAATGCATGTCAACATGCCAATCCTGGATGCTGTGTATAACATATTATATGAACGCATCAGTCCGCAGATTGAAATCAAGCTGCTCACGGATTCGTTTAGGTAAATGAAGAGTGAAGAATGAAGAATGAAGAATTTTAATCATTGTAAATTATGAAGAATATAACACTTGACATCACAAAGGCTGCACAGTTTCTGAAAGCTGGTGCAGTGGAGGCTCTCGAACCTCAGGTAAAGGCCGCTCAGGAGGCCCTCGAAAACGGCACATGCCCTGGTAATGATTTCTTAGGATGGCTCCATCTGCCATCGTCAATCTCTGCCGACTTTATCAAGCAATTGCAGGATTGCGCCAATGTGCTCCGCGAGAATTGCGAGGCTATCGTTGTTGCTGGTATCGGAGGAAGCTATCTTGGTGCACGCGCAGTGATTGAGGCTCTCAGCAACTCATTTGCTTGGCTCGTTGGCGACAAGAGAAACCCCACGATCCTCTTTGCAGGAAACAATATCGGCGAGGACTATCTCTCTGAACTTACCGACTATCTGAAGGACAAGAAATTCGGTGTTATCAACATTTCCAAGTCAGGTACTACCACCGAGACTGCCCTCACATTCCGTCTGCTGAAGAAGCAATGCGAGGAGCAGCGCGGCAAGGAAGAGGCAAAGAAGGTTATCGTAGCTGTCACCGACGCTAAGAAGGGTGCTGCACGCACATGTGCCGACAAGGAGGGATACACCTCATTCATCATCCCCGACAATGTGGGCGGACGATTCTCAGTGCTCACTCCGGTGGGACTTCTGCCTATCGCCTGTGCAGGATTCGACATCGCAAAGCTTGTTGAGGGTGCTCAGTCGATGGAAAAGGCATGTGGCAAGGATGTGCCATTTGCTGAGAACATCGCCGCACAGTATGCTGCAGTGCGCAACGCCCTGTATGCCGAGGCTGGCAAGAAGATCGAGATTATGGTCAACTATCAGCCTAAGCTCCACTTTATGAGTGAGTGGTGGAAGCAGCTCTATGGCGAGAGCGAGGGAAAGGACGGAAAGGGTATCTTCCCCGCATCATGCGACTTCACCACCGACCTCCACTCTATGGGTCAGTGGATTCAGGAAGGCGAGCGCACCATCTACGAGACAGTCATCAGCGTTGAGAAGCCCAACCGCACCATGCTCTTCCCCAATGACGAGGAGAATCTCGACGGTCTTAACTTCCTCGCCGGCAAGCGCGTTGACGACGTTAACAAGATGGCAGAGCTGGGCACTCGTCTGGCTCACGTTGACGGTGGTGTTCCCAACATCCGTGTCAGCATGCCCGAACTCAATGAGTATTATCTCGGCCAGCTCATCTACTTCTTTGAGCTCGGTTGCGGCATCAGCGGCAATGTCCTCGGAGTGAACCCGTTCAACCAGCCTGGTGTAGAGGCATACAAGAAGAATATGTTTGCACTGCTCGACAAACCTGGATATGAAGCTGAGAGCAAGGCTATCAAGGCTCGTATCGCTTCGGAAAAATAAATATCAGCTAGTATATTATGACAAAGCCATATCCCCCTATTTTGGGATATGGCTTTGTCTTCCATAAACGTTAAATGAAGAAATACCTTATTATCTTATCTGCCTTGCATACCTTAAATTCAAACGCACATGAAGATGCAGTTGAATGGAAAGTAAGCACGCAGACAACAATCAGTTCAGGAAACAACAACCCATTTTGGCTTAATGCCAACAAATACGGGCTTAGTTCGCTCGACACGAGCAATGGCTATCTAAGAGCTTCATTGGCAAAGAAAGCTACTGTGGATTCATTAGGACAATTTAAATGGGGAGGAATGGTTGACATTGCCACGGCATTCAACTATTCCAGCACTTTTATTGTCCAGCAGGCTTTTCTAGAAGGCAGATGGAAAAAAGGTGTTTTGACAATCGGCAGCAAAGAGTATCCTATGGAACTGAAGAACCAATCACTAAGTACCGGTTCACAGACCTTAGGCATCAACGCACGCCCCGTTCCACAAGTCAGAGTTGCACTTCAGGACTATTGGACACTTCCATTTGCCAACGGGTGGATGGCAATCAAGGGGCATGTCTCCTTCGGCATGACCACCGACCAGGGATGGCAAAAAGAATTCACCGACCTTAAATCACGCTACACGGAAAACGTTCTCTACCATTCCAAAGCCGGATATTTGCGTATTGCCAACGCCAAGAAGCATTGTCCAGTCTCCCTTACCATAGGTCTTGAGATGGCATCCCAATTCGGCGGTACATCATATGTGTTTGACAAATACGGCAAAATGCTTGTGCTGGAAAACGACAAAGGACTCGACGCATTCCTTACCGCTCTCATTCCTGGTGGTGCAGACACCAGTGAGGATGTGTATCAGAATGCCAGAGGCAACGTTGTGGGCAGTTGGGTGGCACGATTAGACATTGATAAACCCAAGTGGTCATTTGGACTATACGCCGACCATTTCTTTGAAGACCACTCGTCGATGTTCCTGCTCGACTACGACGGATATGGCGAAGGGACAGAATGGAACGAGAAAAAACAAAGCCGATTTCTGCTTTACCAGATGAAAGACATCATGTTAGGCATGGAATTGAAGCTGAAAAACTTCAGCTATATTAACAATATCGTGGCAGAATACGTTTATACTAAATACCAAAGCGGTCCCATATACCATGACCACACACAGCTATTACCCGACCATATCGGCGGCATTGACGACTACTACAACCATTTTCTCTACACAGGATGGCAACATTGGGGACAAGCCATTGGCAACCCGCTATACATATCCCCAATATACAACACCGACGGAAAGATTGAATTCAAGAACAACCGCTTTGTGGCATATCATATAGGCATCTCAGGTCAACCGTCCAAAAGCATAGATTATCGAATTCTTTCCACTTGGCAAAAGGGATACGGCACATACAATCGACCTTTCCCCGACCCGAGATTCGGTTTTTATTGCATGGGAGAGGTGACATGCAGGATAAAAAAAGGCTGGGGCATCACGGCTGCAATGGCATTAGACCGCGGCAAGCTCACAGGCAATAATTTCGGTATGCAAGTGACGGTGGCTAAATCGGGAATATTGTCAAAATAAAGAATAAACGATGTATTTTGGCATTATGAATAAAAAAGAATCAAATATGTGATAATATCGGCGATTTGGTACCGCCCGTAGCGGTGTTTTGGTACCGCTGATTCACGCTGTCGGATATTTCATAGCGGTGGAGTGGTATCGCTCAAACTATGGTTCTTTGACATTGTTGCTCAGCAGCGTGTGTAGCGGA